>NYWO01000108.1 GCA_002685075.1 Arcobacter sp. | reverse complement strand
TTCAACTCTAGCAATTAAATCACCAGAATTAACTTTTGCTCCAACTTCAACTAAAATTTCTTTTATAACACCACTATGTGTTGTAGGAACATCCATAGAAGCTTTTTCAGTTTCTAATGTAATTAAACCATCTTCAACTTCAACTGTATCACCAACAGAGACCATAATGTCAATTAAATCAACATCAGTATCTCCACCTAAATCTGGAATAAATATATCTTGAATAGTACTCATCTTTTACTCCTTAGGCATTTAATGGATTGATTCTAGTAGGATCAATATTATGTTTTTTCATAGCTTCTGCTACCACTGATTTCTCGATTTTACCATTTCTTGCAAGTTGTGCTAATGTTGTAAATACGATAAAGTCTGTATCAACTTCAAAGAATGATCTTAGGTTTGCTCTTGAATCTGATCGTCCAAAACCATCAGTACCAAGTGCTTTAAATGAACCTTTTACAAATGGAGCAATTTGCTCAGAGTAAGCTTTCATATAATCAGTTGCAGAGATAATGATATTTTCATCATCACTTCCTAATACTTGATCTACATAAGCAATTTTATCTTCAGCATCAATATTTAATAGGTTATCTCTTTCAACATTTTGTGCTTCTCTTGCTAATTCATTATAAGAAGTAGCAGAATAAAGTTCAGATGCAATTCCATAATCGTTTGCTAAAATTTCAGCTGCAAGTCTAACTTGCTCTAAAATAGTACCAGAACCTAATAATTTAACTTTATAATCATTTTTAGCTTCATAAGTTTTAAATTTATAAATACCTTTTAAGATACCTTCTTCTACACCTTCTGGCATTGCAGGTTGTTTATAGTTTTCATTTAATGTTGTTAAATAGTAGTAGATATTCTCTTGTGCTTCACCGTACATTCTATTCATACCATCTTGAACAATAACAGCAACTTCATATCCATAAGTAGGATCGTAAGTTACACAAGAAGGAATAGTATTTGCAATAATATGAGAATGACCATCTTCATGTTGTAAACCTTCACCATTAAGTGTAGTTCTACCAGATGTTCCACCAACTAAGAAACCTCTAGCTTTTTGATCAGCTGCTGCCCAACACATATCTCCAGTTCTTTGGAATCCAAACATTGAATAGAAAATATAAAAAGGAATCATAGGACAATCATTTACAGAGTAAGATGTAGCTGCTGCAGTCCAAGAACCCATTGCACCTAATTCATTAATACCTTCTTGAAGTACTTGACCTTTTTTATCTTCTTTGTAGAAAGCAACTTGATCTTTATCTTGTGGAATATATTTTTGACCTTCATTAGCATAAATACCAAGTTGTCTAAACATACCTTCCATACCGAATGTTCTAGCTTCATCTGGAACAATTGGAACGATATTTTTACCAATTTTTTTATCTTTAACTAAAATATTTAAAACTCTTACAAATGCCATAGTTGTAGAAATTTCTCTATCCCCACTACCTTTTAAAACAGCTTCAAATTTATCTAATGTTGGAATTTCTAAAGACTGAGAAAAATTCTCTCTTCTTTGTGGAACATGTCCATGTAAATCTTCTCTATGCTTTTGCATATATTTATATTCAGGAGAATCTTCTGATGGTCTATAGTATTTTAAATTTTCAACATCTTCATCTGAAATTGGAATATCGAATCTATCTCTAAACTGTCTAAGTACTGATGTATCTACTTTTTTAACACCATGAGCAATATTTTTACCCTCAGCAGCTTCACCCATACCGTAACCTTTTACAGTTTTAGCAAGAATTACAGAAGGAACTCCTTTTGTATCGTTTGCTTTTTTATAAGCAGCATATACTTTAACAGGGTCATGTCCACCTCTATTTAATTGCCAAATTTCACTATCACTCATATTTTCTACAAGTTTTGCAGTTTCAGGGTACTTATTAAAGAATTTTTCTCTTGTGTAAGCTCCACCTTTTTGTTTAAAGTTTTGATACTCACCATCAACAGTTTCTTCCATTAATTGTAATAGTTTTCCAGATTTGTCTTTTGCTAATAATTCATCCCACTTAGCACCCCAAACAACTTTTAGAACTTGCCAACCAGCACCTCTAAATTCACTTTCTAACTCTTGAATAATTTTTCCATTACCACGTACAGGACCATCTAGTCTTTGTAAGTTACAATTAATAACAAATACTAAGTTATCTAAACCTTCACGTCCAGCTAGTCCGATTGCACCTAAAGATTCAGGCTCATCACACTCTCCATCACCCATGTAACAATATACTTTTTGCTCGCTACAATCTTTAATACCTCTATTTGTAAGATATTTTAAAAATCTTGCTTGATAAATTGCTTGTATTGGTCCAAGACCCATTGATACAGTTGGGAACTGCCAATATGAAGGCATAAGTTTTGGATGTGGGTATGAAGATAAACCATCTACAAATGCTTCTTGTCTAAAGTTATCCATTTGAGATTCAGTTAATCTTCCTTCTACAAAACTTCTTGCATAGATACCCGGAGAAATATGTCCTTGATAAAATACTAAATCCCCACCATCTTTTTCATTTGGAGCTTTAAAGAAATGATTGAATCCTACATCATATAATGTAGCAGATGACTGGAATGATGCAATATGTCCACCAAGTTCTAACTTCTTTTTAGAAGCTCGTAAAACCATAGCTTGAGCATTCCATCTAATAATTGATCTAATTTTTCTCTCTAAATCTCTATCTCCTGGCATTTTTGGTTCTTGATTTACAGGAATAGTATTCAAATATGCCGTATTTCCACTATGTGGTATATCTGAACCACTTCTTCTCGATTTGTCAATAAGTTTTTCAAGTAAAAAATGAGCTCTATCAACACCTTCTTCATCAATAACAGCTTCTAATGCTTCCATCCATTCTTCTGTTTCTAATGGATTAATATCTTCTAAGTTTAACAACGACATAAATATCCTTTGATATAATTTTTAATTCTTAATGTTTATTTAATAAAAAAAATTAATTTTTTAGATTATAATAAACTTTAAATTACAATAAACTTAGTTTTTAACTAAAAATTGTAATTAGTTTAAACTATTCTTAAATATAAATATTATAATAATAGATAAATAAAAAAATAAGTTAGGATTAAAATGATTTTTAACAATAAGTTCAGATTAATTAAATCTGAAAATCTTAGTGCAAAAGCTAATACTTGTTTAGATTCTGCATTATTTAAAACTTTTAATAAAGATAGTTTACCTGTTTTACGAATTTATTCTTGGCAAACTAGTGTTACTTTTGGACTTTCTCAAAACCCTAGTGATTACGTAACATTAATAGAAGATTATAAAAATAATTTTGCAAAAAGAATTACTGGAGGAGGAGTATTATTCCATGGACATGATATTTCATACTCTTTAATAATTCCATCAAGTTATATAGAAAATAAAAGTGTAAAAGAAACTTACGAGTTAATTTGTTCTTTTATTCTTAACTTCTATTCCCATTTAGGTCTAAAAGCAAATTTTGCAAAAGACACTGAGGGGATAGTTTTAAGTAAAGATGCATTTTGTCAAGTAGGATTTGAGGCTTATGATATTATAATCAATGGAGAAAAGATTGGTGGTAATGCTCAGAAAAGAGCAAAAAATGTAATTTTTCAACATGGCTCAATACCTTTAACGACAATTAGAAAAGATGAAAAATATGGGTCTTCATTAGAAGACTTTTCTATTAAATTAAGTTTTGATGAAGCAGCTAATATTTTACAAACAGCATTTGAAAAGACTTTTAATGCGCAATTTATAGAATCGCAATTAGATGAAAATGAACAAAATATATATTATGAATTATATGAAGGAAAATAATATGACAAAAGAAATGACAAAAGAATTAAAATTTAAAAAACCAGAATGGTTAAGAAAAAAACTAACACCACATACTCAAATAGAAATGGAAAACCTTTTAAAAGATGTTGGAGGACTTCATACAATTTGTCAAGAAGCAAAATGTCCTAATATTAGTGAATGTTTTGCAAATAAAAATGCTACTTTTTTAATTTTAGGAGCTATTTGTACAAGAAGATGTACTTATTGTAATGTAACAACAGGATTACCAAGTGGAGTTGATGAAAGTGAAATACAAAAAGTAACAACTTCAGTTTTAAGCTTAGGTCTTAAATTTGTAGTAATTACAAGTCCAGCAAGAGATGATTTAAAAGATGGTGGAGCAGAACAGTTTTACAAAGTTACACAAGATATTTTAGAAAAAGCTCCTGGTACTAAAGTGGAAATTTTAATTCCTGATTTCAAAGCTAAAGAAGAGAGTCTTCAAAGAGTTGTTCAATCAGGGGCAACTATCATTGGACACAATGTTGAAACAGTTCCAAGTCTATACAGAGTAAGAAGAAATGGGAAATATGAAAGATCTTTAGATGTTTTAAGAAGATTAAAAGAGCTTGGTGGTGATAAAATAAAAACAAAATCTGCTTTAATGGTAGGATTAGGTGAAACAGAAGAAGAAATGATTGCTGTATTTAAAGACTTATTAGCAGTTGGATGTAAGTTTTTAAGTATTGGACAATATCTTGCTCCTTCTGGCGACTATGAAAAAGTTATTGAATATGTAAAACCTGAACAATTTGCAAGATATGAAAAGTTAGCAATGGATTTAGGTTTTGAATATGTAAAAGCTAGCCCATATGCAAGAAGTTCATATATGGCACATGAGTATTTAAAAGAAGACTAATTTACTTAAATAAAAAGTTGTTGAGATTGCATTAAGCTTAATTAGCTATCATAGACCTTAACAACTTTTAGAACGCGGAATAGAGCAGTACGGTAGCTCGTCGGGCTCATAACCCGAAGGTCACTGGTTCAAATCCAGTTTCCGCAACCAACTTACTTACTACTCTTATAAAATTCACTTTTTAATATATTAAATTTTGTACTTTTTTTATCATTTTCAAGTTTTAACTTTTTCCACATTTTTGGATTAACTTTGTAATAACCAAATACAACTTCAATAGAATCATTAGCTTTTAATTTAAAATCATAGGTAATAACTCTATTTTCATTTGCTTTAATCATATTATTTTTGACTACACTATTTGCAAGCCAAGGCATAGTAGGTTTTCCATCTTTTCCTATTATTCTCATAAAAGATTTTGTATCAAGTTTTATTCTTTTATCTCCTCTTAAAACATTAACTCTTAATTGTGCTAATCTTAAAGGTTGTAAAAATAAATTATGGCTAGATTCATTTTTTATAGCAATTTCAAAGTTATCACTTTTTTCTTTAAATTTGATTTTTACATATTTTGTTAATAAATCTTGATTATTAGAAGCACTAGCAAAACCGTGGAATCTATGAGTATCTGTTATCTTAATAGAAGTTGCTGTTCCTTTTACTTTTGGCATATGACAAGTTATACAGTTTTTTTCCTCATTTTGTGCACCTTTCATATCAACTCTACATAAATCAAAGTTATTATTGTTTTGTAGCTTCTGATGGCACCCCATACACATTTTCCCTGTATAAAAATCTTCATTTGAGTAATCAATTGTATGATAGGGTGAACCTGAAGTTTTTTTCATCATCCCAAACATTGAAACTTCATCTTTATACTTTTTATCTTTTAGTTCTTTATTTTCTTCATTTGCTGCAAAAAACACTTTCTTTTCTTTTGTTAAAATATTAGTATTAACTTTTTCATGTTTTTCAATACTTTTTATACTATGACAATAAACACATGAAATTGCTTCATGGGTTTGTACAATATTTTTAATAGGTAGTGCTTTTTTATTTTCTTTTAGTTTTTTAAGAAGTTCTAAATCACTTGGAGTATGACACTTTGCACAAGTATAAGATCCTTTTTGTTTATTTGGATGTAAATCCCAAACTGCTTTATGAATTGGATCTTCAAAAATTGAAGCTTTTCTATGCGATGAATTATAAAATTCACTATAAATTGTAGGATGACATGCTTTACATGTATTATTTTTTATGTAATCATTTGCATTCAATTCTATAAGTAGAAGAATAGCTAATAGAAATATTTTCATTTTTTATCCTTTTGTTTTATGAAGTGTATTTAAAACAAAAAGATAAAAAAATGATATTTATCAATTATAAGTTAATATTATATATTTAATACTATTTATTTAAGGAATATTTGAAATAGTACAGGTTATAGAACTTATTATTTTAACTTAGATACTTTTAAATTCTAAGTATGAATCCATATTACCTCTCCACTACTTAATGGTTTTGTAGATACCTATGTCAAATGAAGTCTAGTTACACTTTTTATTTAACTAAATTTTGTCGGATTTTCTTCTCATCATACTTTTATTAAAATATGCAAAGTTCTCTTCACTATTCTTTTTCGCTTCATACATCGCTATATCGGCTGACTTGATTAGTTCTTCTTTATTATTTGCTGTATCAGGATATGAAGATATACCTATACTTACAGAGAGTTCCATTTTATGTGTGTTGTAATTAATCGGTTCAAAGGTAGAATCCAATAGCTTTTTAATGATTACATCTATTTGTGATTGCTCTATAATATTTTGAATAACTATTAAAAACTCATCTCCTCCAATTCTAAATAATTCATCTTCTTCTCGAAGAATACTCTTAAATCTTTTTGCTGCAGTTTGAAGCATAAGATCTCCTGCTTCATGACCAAATGTATCGTTGATAATTTTAAATTTATTTAAATCCATAAATAATACATATGTTTGTGTATTTGTATCATTTGCATTTTGTAAAGAGGTATCTAAATATTCATATAATTTTACTCTATTTGCTAAAGAGGTCAGAGTATCATGTGTTGCAATATGAGATAGATGATTCTCTCTTTCTATGATTTTTTCATGCATTTTATAAAAATTTGCTATTAAATATCCCATTTCATCTTGCGTTGTGATCTCATTAATATCTATTTTTTCTCCACTCTCAACTTTTTTGGTACTATTAACAAGAAGTTTTAAAGGTTCAAAAAATGATTTTGAGACGATAAACCATGCCAATAAACTAAATAATATAATAAAAGTAAGTTCCACATACATAAGGGTCATAATAGTTACTCTGTTTGATTGGTAGTTCCCTTTTCGTGTTTGTAATAAAAAATTTTCTCTATAGATAAATTTTGCTGTCACAGCTTTAACTTGATCCATATAGTTTTTCCCTATACCTCTTTTTACATAGTTTATAGCTTCATCAAATTGATTATTTTTTCCTAAATCAATTGTTTTTTGCATATCAGAAAATTTTTCTGTGATAAGTTTTTTTAAGTTTTTTAAATTCTCTTTTTGTTCCTCATCTTGAACCTGCTTTGTTAAAAATTCAAGTACTATAAAAAGATCCCTTTTTCCAATATGATAGGGTTCAAGATATTCTAAATTTTGGGTAAGTAAATATCCTCTTTGACCTGTTTCTGCATCATTGATAAGACTTATTAGTTTATTAGAAGCAATAATAATTTCATGTGTATCATTAACTGCAAGAAGTTTATTTGAACTGTATTTTTCCAATAAATAGATAAATGATATATTAATAAATACAGATGTCAATAAAACAAATATCATAAAACTAAATTTAAATCTGATGCTCATAACTTATCCCTTTGATATCTTTAGTTTATCTCAATTTTGTAAAATTTGTATTAATATACAAAATTATATAATATTGATCTGGTTTTAGTCTAAATTTACTTGATTATTTTAACAGTTCGGCTGACATAAGTGATACAGTTAAAGAAAAACTAGTAAAAGTACTCTTCATTTTATCCATAAAAGGATTATAAAAGAAGCAAAAAATTTATTGATATGCTCTGACAAATAATTTATAGTCTAGTAATATCTTTAAATTTTCAAGATGCTTCACAATTTACAAGGTTTTTTAAAAATGTTGAAATAACACCTAAAGGGTATAGATTAAATAATAGATAAGTAATATCTTTTATGACCTTGTAAAATAAACTATCTAATCTAAGAAAAAAAAATGACACAATGTTCTATATATTCTTTTTCTTAATCTCTAGGTTTTAGAGCACGAAGTACTCATATTAGTTTTTCGTGTTCTACAAAGTATTAAAAAAGTAAAAACTATAAAATCTCACAAAGCTTTAAGCTTTTTTGATTATAGAAACTTCACAAATTAAATTATAAAAATACCTATTTATCTTTTTTATAAGATTCTATAGCTTTTACTGCTCCTACAGCAGCAGGTAAAATAGCTTCACTTAATGCTGGATGAATATATAACATCTCTTTTAAGTGCCTAACATCATTGTCTAAATGCATTACAGCTAGTATTTGATGCATCATAGTTGAGCTTTCAGGACCTATTAAATGACATCCTAAAATTTCATAAGTATTTGGGTCTATAATAAACTTTGTTCTTGGGTATTTAAGTCTAGTTGACATAGCTTTTGCACTTGCAAGCCATGGAGTTATACTTGTAACATATTCAATATTTTGCTCTTTTGCTTTTTGTTCAGTTATTCCAACACTTGCAATTTCTGGTTCTGTAAAAACTGCATGAGGCATGTATTTAAATTTTAAAGGTTCTTTTTCCCCTTCAAGCAGAATCTTTCCTAAATAATTTACTTCTTGAGCAGCTGCATGTTGTAGCATATTTTCACCACTTGCATCTCCTACAACATAAACACCTTTTGCATTTGTTTCAAAGAAATCATCTCTTTTTATATAGTTTCTTTCATCTACTTCTATATCAGTATTTTGTAAATCTAAACTATTGGTATTAGATTCTCTTCCTGTTGCATATAACAATGCTTGTGACTTATGTTTTGTTTTGTTATTATCTTTATTTATTAGTGTTAAATCAAATTGATTATTTGTATAATCTATCTCATCAATACTTGTATCAAATAAAATATCAACATTTTTTGAAAACTCTTCTTTAAAAATAGCAGAAATATCGCTATCTTCATTTCCTAGAATTCTTTGGCTTCTTACAAGTAGTGTTGTTTGTATTCCAACTGCTGCAAAAAAGTTTGCTAATTCACAAGCTATGAAACCAGAACCAACTATTGTGATTGATTTTGGAATCTCACCTTCAAGAGGAAAAATATCATCACTTGTCCATGCTTTTTCATGTGGTGCTTTTATCGGTTTTGTTCCCGTTGCTATTACAATTTTAGGAGCAGTTAATTCTTCACCATTTACACTTACAATATTGTTAGAAACAAATTTTCCTGTTCCATATATAATTTCTACATTTTCATTAAATCTACTTTTATAAGAAGGATCAATTTTTGAAATATATTTGTTTGTCTCTTCAAATATTTTTTCTATATCAATCTTATTTATAGTTGAATCTATGAAGTGCCTATTTGATTCTTTAATCGCACGTGCAACATGAGCATATCCAATCAATAGTTTTGAAGGTACACAACCTCTATTTGGACAAGTACCTCCAAATTTTGATTTTTCAATTATTGCAACTTTTTTTCCCATTTTTGAAGCTGTTACTGCAAGGTTACTTGCTCGTCCTGCTCCTATAATTATCAAATCAAACTTTTTCATGTTTTTCCTTAGTTTTTTAATTATTGTATTATAAACAAAAAATATTTACTATTTGTGTACTATCATTTCTTAAAATAATAATGCTTTTAATCATTTTCTTATTATAATACTAAAACAAATCAAAAAAAAGAATTTAAATGAAAAAAAACACAAAAAAAGCTTTAATATTTTTAGCTGTAATATTTGGTATTTGGTTAATTATTAAAATATCATTTTTATGGTTAATTATAATTATTTCAGGATTTATTGCTTTAGCAATTTATGATATGAAGCAAACAAAGCATTCCTTATGGCGTAACTTCCCAATAGTAGGAAGACTTAGATGGGTATTTGAAGAATTACGACCACCAATTAGACAGTATTTTATGGAATCAGATATTGATGGTGTTCCTTTTAACAGACAAGAAAGAAGTTTAGTTTATAGACGTTCTAAAAAATTAGTTAGTACAATTCCTTTTGGAACTAAAGTTGATGTTTATAAAGCAGGATATGAATGGATAGGTCATTCTTTAAGTGCTGTAAAAGCAAAAGATTTAGATCATGACCCAAGAGTATTAATTGGTAATTCTTCTTGTTCAAAACCTTATAATGCAAGTATTTTCAATGTTTCTGCTATGAGTTTTGGAGCACTTAGTTCAGCTGCAGTAAGATCACTTGGATATGGAGCAAAGATTGGTGGTTTTGCATTAAATACAGGTGAGGGTGGAATTAGTAAATATCATCTTGAAGTAAATTGTGATTTAATTTGGCAAGTAGGAACTGGATATTTTGGTTGTAGAAATGAAGATGGTACTTTTAATGCTGATTTATTTAAAGAGAAATCAAACTATGAAAATGTAAAAATGGTTGAAATAAAATTATCACAAGGTGCAAAACCTGGACATGGTGGAATTTTACCTGCAAATAAGAACACTCCTGAAATTGCAGAAGGTAGAGGTGTTAAACCTTATACTCAAGTTGACTCTCCTCCTGTTCATTCAGCTTTTAATACAGCTAAAGAGATGATGGAATTTATAACAAATTTAAGATATTTATCTAATGGAAAACCAATTGGAATTAAGCTTTGTATTGGTAGAAAAGAAGAGTTTATTGAACTTTGTAAAGTTATGCATCAAACTGGACTAAAACCAGATTTTATTACAGTTGATGGTGGTGAGGGTGGTACCGGTGCTGCTCCTTTAGAATATACAAACTCTGTAGGAATGCCATTACGAGAAGCTTTAGTTTTTGTTGTTGACGCTTTAATTGGTTTTGATTTAAAAAAAGATATTAAAGTTATTGCTTCTGGAAAAGTTTTAAATGGAATGGATATTCTAAAAAAACTATCTCTTGGTGCTGATTTATGTGCAAGTGCAAGAGGAATGATGTTTTCTTTAGGTTGTATTCAGGCTTTAGATTGTCATAAAAATACATGTCCAACTGGTGTTGCTACTCAGAATAAAAGATTAGGAAGTGCGTTAATAGTTGAAGATAAAAAGCAAAGAGTTGCTAATTATCATCAAGGTACTATTGAGAGTTTTGTAGAATTATTAGCTTCTTCTGGTCTTGATGATTTTGACAAATTAACTAGAAAACATGTGTTTTATAGATTAGATGAAACTAAATATAAAAGATATGATGAATTATATAAACCTTTAAGAACAGGTGATCTTTTAAAAGCCCCTTATCCAAAAGACTTTAAAAGATTTATGCATTAAATTTTTGTTTTGAAATAAACTTATATTTAATATTTAAGTATTCAAACTCTAAAGAATAGGCATGAAGAAGAAGCCTTTTATTACCTGATAAAAGGTTTCTTTGCTCAATAGTAACTTCTTTTTTTAAAATTCTATCTGCACTTTCCTCTTTAATACCATAAATTGGATCTCCAACAATTCTGTGTCCTATTGAATCTAAATGAACTCTAATCTGATGTTGTCTGCCTGTTTTTGGATATGAATAAACTAAAGTTTGATTCTTTTCTTTATCAAAAGAAATAGGCTCAATACTTGTAGTTGAAGCCTTGCCTTTTTCATCTACTTTCATTTTTAGTTTTATAATCCCTGTATCATTTGTAATAGGTGAGTTTATTTCAATACTATTTTTTACTTCATTTTCTACAATAGCTTTATATGTTTTTTGGTATTTTTTTTCTTCAAACATCTCTTTTAAAATCATTTCAGAGTATTTGTTTTTTGCTACTAATACAAGCCCTGAAGTTTCTTTATCAATTCTATGAACTAAAGATGCATTATCATCAAAATGGTATTTGATTTCATCTAATAATGTATATTCATCATTTATAGCAGTTGGATGAACTAAAAGTCCTGACGGTTTATCAAAAATTGCGAAGTGTTCTGTTTGAAAAAGTGGTTTAAGACCTTTTGTAATAGCTTGAAAAACACTTACTTTTATAAATCCTTTTTTTACTGTTTGGTTTTTTTGAAGTCTTTTATTATCCTGATTTAAAACTTTTCCTTTGGCTAATAAACTTTGAGATAGTTTTGAAGATAGTTTGGCATCTTGTATTAAAAAGTCATCTATTAGCTTTTTTTCTTTTACTTCAAATTTTTTTAATACGTATGGCAAACTTAATCCTAATAATTGATTTTAAATATTATACTATAATATCAAATGGCAAAAGAATTAATTACAAGTTTTGGATATGACAAAATTTTAAAAGAGTTTAAACAATTATTAGAAGTTGAAAAACCTTATTGGGTAAAAGAAAAGAAAATAGCTGCTGAACATGGCGATAGAAGTGAAAATGCTGAGTATATAACAGCTAAAGCAGAAATAAGAAACTTAGATAAGAGACTTCGTTTTTTAAATAAGATTATAAATAATAGTGAAGTTATTGATATTAGTAAAATTCCTCATAAAAAAGTAAATTTTGGTTCACAAGTTACACTTTTTGATTTTAATGAAAATAAAGAAAAAGTTTTTATAATATTAGGAACACATGAAACTAATCCTAGTGAAAATAAAATATCAAATAAATCTCCTTTAGGAAAAGCCTTATTAGGAAAAGAGTTAAATGATGAGTTTGAATTTAGAATAAATGAAACTATAAAAGAATATGAAGTATTAAAAATAGAAGAATATAAAATGGACAAGCAGTGAAAATTGAAGAACTAAAGAGTTTAGTAGTAAAAAATATTAAAGATAAAAATGAAGAGTTTAAAAGAGTTTTTCATGGAAGAGGAAATTTCTATGGGGATTATAATTATTTAACAATTGACTCTATTGATAGAGTTTTATTTATTGTTTTATTTGAGCAGATTGAAAAAGAACTAGAAAATCAATTATTAAAAATGATTAAAGAAGTTTTTAGGACATCAAAATATGAAATATTAGTACTACAAAGAAGATACTTAGATAAATCTCCTTGCGAAGTATTAATTGGAATTTTAGAAGAAGAAAATATTGCAATTGAAAATTCAATAAAATATAAAATTAGTTTTACAAATAAAAATATTGGTTTTTTCCCTGACATGAAAATAGGGCATGAGTATATATCTAAAATAGCAAAAGATAAAAATGTATTAAATTTATTTTCTTATACTTGTGCTTTTTCACTAAGTGCAGCTAAAGCAGGGGCTTTAAAAGTAGTTAATGTAGATATGTCAAAAAGTGCTTTAACAACTGGCCGTGCAAATCATCGCATAAATGGTTTAAATACTTCAAATATCCATTTTATGCCTTATAATATTTTAAAATCATGGAATAGAATTAAAAAACAAGGTCCTTATGATGTTATAATTATTGATCCACCTTCATTTCAAAAAGGAAGTTTTGCAGCAAGTAAGGATTATGAAAAGATAATCAAAAAACTTGATCAACTCGCAAGCGAAGAATGTATTGTATTTTCAGCACTTAATGCACCTGAACTAGATAGTGATTTTATAAAAAATATATTTAAAGAGTTTGCTCCTACCTTTAAATTTGTAGAAAGGTTAGATAATTTAGAGACTTTTCCTTCAAACAATGAAGAAAAATCTTTAAAAAACCTGATTTTCAAAAAAATGTAACTATTGTATAATTTAAAAGTAATTAACACATAATCTATCTTGAAAACTATCTTTGATATAATTTTGCGTTTTGATATTAATTTTAGGATTATTAAATGGAAAATAGGAAAAGTATTGTTACTAAATATGCAGATGGTAATTTAGTAATACAAATATTAGTGGGTATTATATTAGGTGTTGTTGTGGCTATGATTTCAAAGGAATTAGCCATGTCTTTTTCTATTTTGGGAACACTTTTTGTAGGTGCTTTAAAAGCAATAGCTCCTATTTTAGTTTTTGTTTTAGTAGCAACAGCAATTGCAACAAAAGAAGTTGGTGTTGATACTGGAATGAAGCCAATTATATTTTTATATTTAATTGGTACTTTTTTAGCTGCGTTAGTTGCAGTTATTGCAAGTTTTATTTTTCCTGTTGAACTTATACTTATTAATGCTGCAGATAAAGTTTTAACACCACCTGATAGTGTTATAGATGTATTAAAAACTGTATTAAATAATATGGTTGACAATCCTGTAAACGCACTTTTAACAGGAAACTTTATTGGTATTTTAGTTTGGGCTATTGCTATTGGTTTTGCTATGCATTACAGTTCAAATGAAACAAAAAGAGTATTTTTTGATGTATCAACTGGTATTACAAAAATTGTTAAATTTATAATTAAACTTGCACCTTTTGGTATTTTTGGTTTAGTTGCAAATACTTTTGCTCAAACAGGTTTTGAAGCACTTTTAAGTTACTCAAAACTATTACTTGTACTTGTTGGTACTATGCTTTTTATTGCTTTAATTATTAATCCTATAATTGTATTTATTAAAACTAAGAAAAATCCTTTTCCACTTGTTTTTACATGTTTAAAAGAAAGTGGAATAACAGCTTTTTTTACAAGAAGTTCAGCAGCAAATATTCCAGTTAACTTGAATTTATGTAAAAAATTAGGCTTAAAAGAAGATACTTATTCTATTTCTATTCCTTTAGGAGCAACAACAAATATGGCAGGAGCAGCTGTTACTATTACTATATTAACACTTGCAACTGTGCATACACTTGGAATGAGTATTGATTTAGGAACTGCATTATTATTATCATTTGTTTCAGCACTTGCTGCTTGTGGAGCATCCGGCGTTGCTGGAGGATCTTTGCTTTTAATACCACTTGCTTGTTCATTATTTGGTATTTCAAATGATATAGCCCTTCAAGTTGTGGCTATTGGATTTATAATTGGTGTTGTGCAAGATTCAATGGAAACAGCGCTTAATTCTTCAACAGATGTAATCTTCACAGCAGCTTGTCACAAAGATGATTAAGATGACTTTTGAAGCTAAACTTTGTCCTTTTTGTAAAAAAGATAATAGTTGTGAAGTTTTAGCTTCAAATTCATGTTGGTGTATGAGTATAAAAATCCCAAAGGAACTAATTGATTTAGTTCCAACTTCAAAAAAAAAAAAATCTTGCATTTGTAAATCTTGTATTTATGAGTTTATAAAAAGTCCAAGTTCTTTTAAACTTAAGCACTCCTTTTAATCAAATCTAAATAGTTTTTGATACAATTCGACTAATTTAAAAAATTGGGGAGAATTATTTTGATTGAAAAAAATAGATGGCTAATGGCTTTAAGTGCTGTTGGTGTTCATATTTGTATTGGTTCTGTATATGCTTGGAGTGTATATGTTAAACCAATTCAAGAACAAATGGAATGGACTTTAACGGATGTTACAATTGCCTTTAGTATTGCAATATTCTTTTTAGGATTAAGTGCTGCACTTATGGGGAAATTTGTTGAGAAGAATGGTCCTAGAGTATCTGCAATTATCGCAGCATCATTATTTGGTCTAGGAACAATGGGTTCTGGACTTGCTATTATGATGGAATCAAAAATGCTTTTATACTTTTTCTATGGAGTATTAGGTGGTTGTGGTTTAGGAATTGGTTATATTTCACCTGTATCAACATTAGTTAAATGGTTTCCAGATAAAAGAGGAATGGCAACAGGTTTAGCTATTATGGGATTTGGTTTTGCTTCTGCTATTTGGGGACCTACTATTAAAGTTCTAATTGAAGCTGTTGGAATTTCTGGAACATTCTTTATTTTAGGTGCACTTTATTTTGTAGTTATGTTTGCATCTGCTTTATATTTAGAAAAACCAGAAGAGGGCTATTTACCTAAGAAATTTGAAAAGAAAATCAAAGAAGGTAAGAAAAAACTAAAAGAAGATTTAGCACTATTAGGTTTAAATGAAGCAGTTAAAACTCCAAGATTTTATGGTCTTTGGTTAATGTTATTTATAAACGTTACTTGTGGAATTGCAATCATTGGTGTGGCATCACCATTACTTCAAGAAGTAATTGGATTATCAGCTATTGCAGCAGCAGCAGCTGTTGGTTTAATGGGAATATTTAACGGAGCTGGAAGAATTTTCTGGGCTTCATTATCTGATTATTTAACACGTCCAGTTGTTTATATAATTTTCTTTGCAACTCAAGCACTTGCTTTTTATATATTACCAACTGTTACAGAAATAGTAGTATTCCAATTCTTATTATTCTTTATTATGTCTTGTTATGGTGGTGGTTTCGCATCAATTCCTGCATATATTGGAGATATTTTTGGAACAAAAGAATTAGGTGCAATTCATGGTTATATATTAACTGCATGGGCAGCAGCAGGATTAGTTGGGCCTTTAATTATTTCAATGGTAAAAGATTCAACAGGTTCTTATTCTCAAACATTATATGTTTTTGCTGGTTTCTTTATCGTGGCACTTATTATTTCTATTTTAATGTTAATAAATATTAAGACTATAGAAAAGAAGAAACAAAAATAAAAGGATATCCGTGTTAGAAGAAAAAATAACAAAAGAGAATTTAAATAGATTAGTGCTTACTTTTTATACGAAAATTTTAAAAGATGAAACGATATCTCAATTTTTCATTGAAAAATTAGGAGATGATTTAAAATCAGATATTTGGCAAAAGCACATCACTCTTTTAACAGATTTTTGGTACACGATATCTCATGGGCATGGTGACTATAACGGATCACCATTTGCTCCACATCTACAAATTGAAGGTTTACACAAAGAAGCTTTTGCAACTTGGTTAAGACTTTTTTTTGATTCTGTTGATAAAATATTTACTGAGAATATTGCAAATAAGTTTAAAGAAAGAAGCTCAATAATTGCAGGAAATTTTATGAGGAATTTAGGCTTGTAACTTTTTTATGGAATGGGTAATGTTATATTACAAAAGCTATCAAAGGAAATTTCACTTTGTATTCTAGATACAGACTATTTCTGCTAAATTTAATGAAGAAGGATTTATTATTCTTTTATATAAAATTTACTATTGGTATAGGTGCTACTGTGTATTATACAAATGATACTATAGAAAACTTTATTGATAGAGTATATGTTGCAATGTATGAATCAAAAGAGAAAGGAAGAAACATTATAATTTCAATGTTTCTTCAGAATAAAAGCTAATTCTCTTTTAAAGCCTTTCTTTTATTGATCTTCATAAAAACCATCCATATAAACCAAAATAGTAAAGTAATTCCTAGTGCTGCATAAATTGCTGGCATGGGATTATCTAGGTTACTAATTGAACCTGCATAAGTAATTACACATACATAAGGTATTGTTCCTAAAAACCATGCAAATAAAAATCTCTTAAATGACATATTACAAGTACCTGCAAGACAAGATGATATCTCAGGAAGCATAGGAACTGCTCTGGATAATACAAGAACTAAAACACCATGTTTATTAAATAAATCAGTCATTTCTTGTTTTTGTTCTTCATTTGATGATAATTTATTTAAAACTTTCATTCCATATTTTTTTGATAAAAAATATCCAGTTAAAGAAGCAGATAAAAGTCCAATAGTTGTATAAAATAAAGCTAATTCAAAACCAATAAAATATCCAGCAAGTATAATAATAGTCATAGTAGGAACAGCAATAAATAAATCAATAAATAGTAAAAGAACTATCATAGAGCCTAAAATATATGAAGGTTGAGATTTTAAATTTGCAAATATTTCTTTGATATCTTCAACTGTTAAAATTCCAGTAAATTTAATAGTAAGTAATGTAATAGTAAAAATACTTACTAGAATTAAAATAGTTTTTATTAAAAGTTTCATTCTTTATATCTGTCTTACATCAACAAATGAACCTGATTCAAATTCATCTATTCTACTTACTAAATCATCTAATCTTTTTGCAGCTTCACTTGGCTGTTGAATAACACCTGCTTTTAGAACTTTTGCTGAAGTAAAAATATCATCATCTATTTCATGTCTTATATAATCAGTCATTGGAGTCTGAATAACTCCAGGAGCAACAGAAAGGATTTTTGTACTTACTAACTCTTTTGAATAAAGATTTACAAGCATATTTAATCCAGCTTTTGATAAAGAGTATGAAGCCCATCCTTTTGAACCATTTTTAGAAGCTCCTGATGATAATGCAATAATATTTTTTGTATTTGTTTTTGCTAAAATATCTAAAAGTTCTTTATTTGAATATACATTTAATTCATATACTTTTCTTATCTCTTCAATACTGAGTTTGCCAATTTCTTTTATTTCTCCAAGCATTCCTGCATTTAAATATACAGTATCAATATCTTTTATAGATGTAATAAAATTGTCTAATTGTATTTTAATTAAAGAAGTATTTGATAAATCAAAAGAGTAAAATGTGAAATTTTCATTACTAATATCTGGTTTATTTCTACCAATTCCATAAACTTTATAATTTTTTTCTAAATAGTATTTTGTAAGAGCTAGTCCTAATCCTGAACTACAGCCTGTTATTAGAATATTTTTTGACATTATGTTATTTCCTTTTTTCATAAATTATCATTTACTTGTATTATATACTAAATTAAACTTGATTAATATTTATTTGGATATAATCCTTTTACTTATAAATAAAGGGAAAAAGTATTTATTTACTTTAATAATTTTGCAACAATTTAATATTACAGAAAAAATAAAAAATTTAGACATACATGACATAGAAGAAAATCTATTTCATTACCCATACGATAGTAAAAGTTTAAAATCATTATTCAGGAATAACATTTCTCAAGATGATCCTGCTTATATATCTTCATATAGTAGTTTTAGAGGAGAGGTTTATGAAAACGTAGTTTATGAACTTTTACTTCAATATGTTTTTGATGAAGATCTGATTACTAGGTTTGTATTAAAAGGCCCATATCAAGATAAAGAGAATGCTTTTATAAAAAGTGGACTTTTAATAGATAAAAGTGCTCAAATAGTATATAAATCAGCATATAAAGACATTAGTGAGTTTGATGCTTTATTCTTTACTAAAGATTCAGTTTACTTTGTAGAAATGAGTACATCAAAAAAAACAGCTAGTTTAAATAAACGGCTTGTAAAAAAATATGCACTTTTAAAGATGATATTTCCTACTTTAATAATTAGAGCATTAATAATAGTTACTAAAGGATCAGTTGGTTTACGTAACTTTCCTGATTATGCAACTGTTTGGGTTACTAAAGATTTAGATGACGATGATTTAATAAAAAGAATTATTTTTGCTAAAAAAACAAAGAAGAATAATACAACATTAAAAGCACAAAGACATAAAAAATATATTGAAACATATAGAGTAAAATATCAAAAGTTTCAATATTTTCCAACATTAGAATGGATTTTAAATAAATCAAGAGCTCATCCAAAATTTACTGTGGATTTAAAGTTTTTCTCTTCTGCTAAACTTGGTTTATTTTTTGATATTTATACAAAACTTTATATAGGATATATCTCAAAAGAGGACTTTTTAATTTTATATCCAGAGTTTAATCTAAAGGTTAGAACTAATAGAGTTATTGTAACTATTGAAAAAGTTAATCAATCTGAACTTGATTTAGTTTATTATGCTAAAGAAGAAAATGGTAAATTAAAACGAATTAGACTTCAAAAAGATGATGTTTCTATTAAAGATAAAGAGTTAGATGGTTTTACAAATGCCGAAGTTAGATTTTTTATGAAGGTTTTAAAGCCTGAACATATATTAAACGTATCTAATATTAATCATATAAAAGATAATCTTCAACTAATAAAATAAAAAGAGTTTAACTCTTTTTATTTTACTTTTATTTACATATGTTTATTAGTTTTATACATTAATTTTTTCTGCATTCTATCATATCTATATATATCATCTCTAAATTGTAAATTATTGTTCTCATCAATCCATGATGTTAAATATACCATATGTACAGGTATTTTCTTTTTTAAACCAATTTGTTTTTTTTCTATGTCTTCTAAAATACTAGAAGCTTTTGTATAATCAAAGTTATTATCTTCAGATGCAATTACTTTTAATAGTTCTTCTGGACTTTCTAATCGTATACAACCATGAGATAAAGCTCTTTTTGTATATTTAAAATATCTTTTTGCAGGAGTATCATGTAAATAAACTGCATATTTATTAGGGAACATAAATTTCATTCTTCCTAATGGATTTTTATCACTTGGCATTTGGATAAATCTCATAGTTGGTCCCTTTGGAGGTTCAATAGTCTCTTCAACTTGAACTTCTTTGCCATCAATCATTGTTGTTGTAAGATTTGTTGTAGCAACTCTATTTTCATCATATAAACTCCAATCAATTGAGTTTAAATCAAATTCAGTTGAAGTGTGGTCCCAGTTTTCAAATAGTTTAATATCTTTGCCATGTAAATATGTAGGGTTTTTTATTAGTTTAGGAATAATTTCTCTTTTTACAATTCTAGGTGGTATTCTCCAATATGGATTTAAAACAATATAAGACATTTTATTAGAAAAAATTGGAGTAGGGTTCTTTCTTGTACCAACAACAGTTTTCATATCTAGTTTTACTTCGTTGTTATCATACATTTTTAATCTAAAATCAGGGATATTAACAAGTAAGTATTTCTCACCAAGTGATCTAGGAAGCCATCTCATCCTTTCAAGATTAAGTCTCATTTTAAGGATTTTACTTTCAATTGAGATATTTAAATATTTTCTTGTTGTTGAACCTATAATTCCATCAGCTAATAAGCCATGACTTTTTTGAAATGATATAACGGCTTCTTTTAAATCTTCATCATATATTTCACATTTATCAACCAAAGGAGGTCCTGCTACTTGTGTATCTTTTTCAACTTCCTGCATATCTCTTTTAACTTGTGAAATTGTATCTGGTGTAATAGTAGTTTGAATATCACAATCATTAACTTTAAGATCTTTACTTTGTAACAACCTTTCTCTTAAAATTTTTACTATACTTGATTTATCTCCAATTTTTAATACTTTAAACTTTGGAAGTTTTATATATCCACCTTCACTTGCTAGTTTTTCAAATTCATTAATAGTATTGGCTAACTCTTTTGCTTTTGGATAAGTGTAATTTACTTCATTAAATGCAATAGATAAATCATTATCTAATATTGCAGTTTTTAAAAGTTTTGCTGAGTTTTTATTTACATTAAACTTTTCCCAATCAGCAAGAATTTCTTCTGTTTCATCTAACTTTTTAAGTTCTTTTTTAAAGCCTTTCCAGTTAATATAACCTTTTGATAAATATCTCATATACTTGTCATAAATACTTGTTAGCATAAAATCAATTTTAGTCATGCTTTCTATGTATTTATCATTAGTTTTTTCTAGATTTTTTAATTCATTTAATATTAGATCAAGATTAAAAGCTTTTTTTACATTTGGTTTCAATACAGGATCATTTTTTATTGTTTCTAATAAAGAGAGTGAAATATCTTTAATTCCATTTATATCACTCCAAATTAATTTATTATCAAAATTTTTATAATAATTTCTAATTGATGTTTTAGATAAGAATGAGTTAGGTGTTTTCTTATATGACAGCAACTTTTTTACCGTTTCAGTGCTGTTTGTCATGAAGACTTCTTCTTCACTTGGTACTATATTTTCTACTTTTTCATATTTCTCAACTTGAACTTCTTTCTCGATTTCAGATGGTTTAATATCTGTTGCAGCAAATAATGAAGTACAAAGAAATAAAGCAGTAAATACAAACTTAGAATTGTACATTAGGTTTATCTCCAAATAAATTTATAATTTTTGTTTATTATAGTGAAAAATAACTAAAGCCTCTTTAATATGTACAAATATAGAGTAAAAAAATATAATTAAGTATATAAATAATTTTTATATGTTTCTCTTGTCATTTAGTTTATAAGATATTATTCGTAAGAAGAATTCTTTTTAAATCGTATATATTTTTTATCTTCACTTGTGCAAGAAATTTGATAAGAAACCATTTTTTTAAAAGGGTTTAAAAAGTCTTCAAGCTGTGAGTTTTTGATATCTTCAATATTATGTTTATTCAACTGCTCTAAAACACAGAGAGTTGATTCTATAGTTGATAAACAATGTTCATTTGGTTGAGTTTTAATAGTAAAAATAGAAGATTTATCATGAGTAAAACTGACTTTTTTTAAAGAAGCAAGATTTTTACTAAGTCTTAATATTTTTTTAGAACAAGGCCATGTAGAATCAATTATAAAAACTAATGCATTTTTTTTTGAACCTATTTTTTCTTCATTAAGTTTTATAGAGTTTTTACTAGGATATAAAACAAAAGATTCATACTCATTATTATTTAAAAGAGCATTTATCCTTTCATTATTTGAAAAGTCAATTCCTACATGAAGTTCGCTGTTTTCAATAGAATTATTTGTTAAGTGTCCTGTTCCATTTTTTGTTTTTTTAAACTCTTTTGGATGCATAAGAATTACGAATTTTGTATTTGTTTTTAAAGGTTTTATTGTATATTCACACATACATGAGGTTTTTGGTCTATAGCATTTATAACATTTTTCTCTATTTTTAAAATCTTGCAAATTGAACTTTCTAATTAATTTTTGAAATTATAGTCAAATATTTATTATATTTATAAGTATTTTTGATTATATGATTATAATTGCACAAATTTAAATAAGTGAGAAGCAATGATAATTCTAGAAGCAACTGGTGCAATTTTTTCTATAACAGGTGCATATTTAATGTCTTTAAGTTCTAAAGAGAATACAAGACCTTTATATTTTGGATTTATTAGTTTTTTTATTTCAAATCTTGCGTTATTAACTTTTTTTGTACTAAATGGAAAAATTCCTGTAATAATACAAATGATTTTATTTTTTATAACAGCAATTTTAGGAATATATAAACTTACAAAAAATAGAAGTAGAGATGTATTTATCATAAGTGGGATTCTTTCTATTTATAGTTTAATTTTAGTTTTTACAATTTTGCCAAATATTGAAAATATTGATTTTAATATTTTACCTGTGGATTTTGTAGCTTCATTTATTGCTATTTTTGGGAGTTTCTTACTTTCAAGTCATAATCATATTATTAGATCGTATGCATTTATATGCTTTTTTCTTGCTGATATCATCTTTGTTTATATAGGATATTCAAATGCTTACTTCTTTTTTATGATTCAATCAGTGTTTTTTATATACACAAGTGCAAAAGGTTACCATAACACTATGAGAAATGAAATTGATGCTTTTCTAAATCAGTATAAAGAGTAGTAAAAACTTGTATTTTTTACTAAAATAAATAAAATTTAGTTGATATAATCCTATAAATTATTTTTAAGATAAAATTAAGAATTGTAGAAGTATAATTATAATTACAAAGGATAAATAATGAATACTATAAATCCGAGTCAAACAAATCAATATTTGAATGCATTCAATGAAAACATGGCAAAAGCTTCTGAACAAATAACAAGTTCTAAAGAAGGCTCTTCTGATATATTTGAAAATAAAAATGATACTAAGCTTCATAATGCTGCTGTTAATGTTTCAATATCAACACATAGTATTATGAATTATTTAAAAGTTAAAAGTGCAGAATCCACTCAAGGTAATACAAATGCACAACAAATTTTAACTAACTTAGTTAATGGAAATGATGAATATGTTAACTTTTTTAATGGCAAGACAACTGAAAGTGGATTATCTTTAGAATCAATTGGTTATGAAGGGAAAGCTTTAAGTGAACTTACTCAAGGTGAAGCTCAAGATTTAGTTTCAGAAGGTGGTTTTTTTGGAATTGATGAAACATCAGCAAGAGTAACTTCTTTTGTTTTAAATATGACAGGTGATAATTTAGAAGCACTTCAACAAAGTAGAGAAGGTTTAGTTGAAGGTTTTGAACAAGCACAAAAACTTTTCGGTGGAGAACTTCCTGATATTTCTGTTAAAACACAAGAAAAAAGTTTAGAAGTAATAGATGCTAAAATTGCAGAATTGCTAAAAACTGATTCAGAAAAAGCTTTAGAGTAAGAAGTTTAAATAAACTATTAGTTATTATATACAATAAATTAAAAAGGTAGAATTTGGACCATTTAAATAAAAATATAGTAACTAAAAACAATTCTTCTGCAAAAATATATAATACAAATTTTGCATCAGCATTTTATTTCTTTGCATTTCTTTCACTAATTGTTTTTGCTTTTTCAAGCCTTAGTAATATTTTAACACCCATTGCAATTGCAATTTTAATTTGGTTTTTAATTAACGCTCTTGCAAATCAAATCAAACGTCTTCCTTTTATGAATTCAAATTTTGGCGAATTTATCTCAATACCTTTATCTTTAATAATAATAGTAGTCTCTATGCTTCAAATAGGTAGCTTTATAGCTTCAAGTATGGTTGAATTAAGTTCTACTATTGCACAGCTAGATGATAAATTTTATGCAATAATTGAGAAGTTATCTCTCTCAACAGGTTTTGATTTATCAGATAAATTTGAGAAGTTATTTGAACAGTTTAGTATTGCTTCTATGATAAATAAAGTAATTGCAGCTTTTAGTTCAATTGTAAGTAATATTATGCAAATTTTATTATATGTTTTATTTTTACTCCTAGATCAAAGATTTTTTAATGCTAAGATAAATGCACTTTTTCCTAATTATGAAAATAGAGCAAGAGCTAAAGAAGTTTTATCTAGTGTTTCAAAAACTATTAGAATGTATATTTCAATTACAACAATTATTAGTTTAAGTACAGGTTTTTTAACATATTTAATATGTGAATTTTTCTCTTTACAAGGTGCAGTTCTATGGGGATTTCTAGCTTTTATCTTAAATTTTATTCCTTCAATAGGAAGTATAATTGCAGTTGTAATTCCTACTATGTTTGCACTTATTCAATTTACAGAACTTTCTGAAGTTATATTTTTTCTTATATCTTTAACAGCGATACAGTTTATTATAGGAAACGTAATTTATCCTAAGTTAATGGGAAATAAATTAAATATATCTCAATTTGTTGTAATTTTATCGCTTGTAATGTGGGGAGCTATGTGGGGGACTGTTGGAATGTTTTTATCAGTTCCATTGATGATGATTCTTTTAATCATACTTTCTCAATTTGAAAATACAAAAGGAATGGCTATTTTAATTTCTGGAGATGGTAAAATATATTCAAATAAATAGAATGTAGTTTTATTCTCCATTTAAAACACTTAAAACTGTTGATCTACTAGTTTTAAGTTCTAAGCATATTTCTTTTATCTTTATTTCACCAGACTCATTATAATAGTTTTCATCATCAAGTATTTTTAAAATCAAATCTTTTTTTTCTAAAATATCATCAGATGTAGCTTTTGTTTTAAAAGTAAGATCTTCTTTAGTCATTGTTTTTAGCGCTTGAATATCTTTTTTTATTGTAGGAGGTGTAACTTTTAGAAGTAGAGCTAATTCTTTTGGGTCTTTTATTCCATTTTGAATTAACTCTTTTAGAGCTATTCTTCTTATTTTTATTTTTTTTCTTCTATGATAAGATATTTTAATTTTAATTTTGTATATTTTAAGAAAATTTATTTATTAAAGTTTTAAATTTATCTACATTAAAAGGTTTAGATAAATAATCATCCATACCATTTTTTATAAATTTTTCTTTATCACCTTCAAGTGAATTAGCTGTTAAGGCAATAATTGGAGCTTTTATTTTATACTCACTTCTTAAAATATGAGCAGTTTCTATTCCATTTAAAATAGGCATGTTTATATCCATTAAAATAATATCAAAGTTTTCTTCTTTACATTTATTAATAGCATCTTGTCCATCTATAGCTAGAACAAATTTTATATTAAGATTTTTAAGAACTTCTGAAATAAGAAGTAAATTAATTTCATTATCATCAACAACTAAGATATTTAAATTTTGGTTATATTCGGTAGTCTTAGAATCTAAAATTTGAATTTTATTTTTTTGTTTATTCTGTACTTTTTCAAATTCAAGTTCAAAAAAGAATTTGCTACCAATATTTTCTTCACTTTCTAATTGTAACTCTCCTCCTAATAATTTTACAATAGTAGAGGAGATATTTAAACCAAGTCCTGTTCCACCAAACTTTCTAGTAGTTGAGTTATCTGCTTGTGTAAAGGCTTCAAAGATTTTACTTTGTTTATTAGGATGTATTCCTAATCCTTCATCTTTAACTGAAAATAATATTCTTTGCTTATTGTTTAAATCTTCTTTTAACTTTACATCTATAGTAACTTTTTTATTTTTATCTGTAAATTTTATGGCATTATTAATTAGGTTAGATAAAACTTGCTTTATTTTATGAATATCTACATATAAATCCTTAGCTATTTTTTCATCAATATTGAAACTATAGTTTATCTCTTTTTTCTGTGCATCTTTAGAAAATAGTAAAATGTTACTTGTTAACTCTTTTAAAATATCAACTTCAATTAATTCAATTTCAGTTTTTCCACTTTCGATTTTTGAAAAATCTAAAATATCATTTATTACTGACATTAATGTTTTAGTTGATGACTCAATTATATCTACATATTCTTTTTGTTTTTTATCAAGTTTTGTTTCTAGAAGTAATTCAGTAAAACCAATGATTCCATTCATTGGTGTCCTAATTTCATGTGACATATTTGCTAGAAAATTTGATTTAACTTCTTTTGCTATATTTGCAGATTTTAAAGCCTCTTCTAATTCTAGAGTTCTTTCATATATCGATTTTTCTAAATTTTTATTAATATTATAGACTTCTGTACTTTTTCTTTCTAAAAGTTCTTCAGCTTCCTTTCTAGCATTTCTTTCTCTATAAAAACGCTTTTCCCAAGGACTTTGTTCATTCACTCTTATTTTTCCAATACTAAAGTAAATCTTGTAATATCTTCAACTTTTTCTTGACTGATAATTAGTTTTTCATTAAAATTTTTGGCAGAACCTCTCATTAGTCCTATTGCAAAAGGTTCTAAATGTTTACTTGAAATATAATCAATAACTATTTTATTTTCACTTCTATGTACTAGATTAAATTTTGGTAAATCTGCACCTGGATATAATTTTTGAACTTCAGGATGAATGATATCATCTACTCTTGAAATTAAATCTAAAGAAGATGAAAAGTTTTCTTTTAGCTGTGGGTTTAAAGATATTAATCTTGAAAACATATACTCACCAAAAATTTCTAAAAGTTTTGGTATTTCGATATTTAATTCTTTACTAAGAGCACTAACTAATCTTAATAATTCTTCAAATGGGTAGTTACCAGCTTGTGTAAATGAGCCATTATTAGCTAATTTTGCTTCTTCAATAATCTTATCTGCAACATCAAAACCAAAATTTTCCTCAACATATTCAAGTAATTCTGTAAAAACTAAACCTTTCATTTTCCATGTCCTTTATTCCCTGTATTTTCTCTTTGTACAAACTCTTCAAAGTTTTCTCCGCCAAGATTATAAGCTTTTCCAAATCCAAAAACTGCTTCACCGTAAAATGGTGAAAATTCAAAGAGATAGAAATCACCCATATTTTTCAACATATTTACCATATCATCACCAAATTTTGCTTTAAATTCATTTAAAATTTTTTCTTCTTTTTCTGTATCTTGTTCTAACATTAATGTTTCACATTGAATTGATACTCTTTTTTTAGCGAAGATATTAGAACAATTTTTTTCATCTTCACAGAAAAAAATAGATGATGTACTATTTTCTCTTAAGTTTGTAGAGTGTTTTGCCATTAGTGAAAGGTATGTGTAATATTTATTATTATATTTAACAAAAGGAGCATAAGATGAGAAAGGGTTACCTTTTTCATCTAGTGAACTTATTGTTAGACTTTGTATATTTTTTAAAAATTCGCTTAAGTTTTTTGCCATTATATTTCTTCCCATAAAATCTCTATTTTTGTATTATATATATCTTTTCGTCTTAGATTTAAACTAAATTCTTCAATTTCAAAATTATTAATTGAATACTCTTCATTTATTTCTTCTATTTGTATTTCAAGTTTTTCTTTTAACTCTTCCATTTCATTTGATAAATCTTTAATATCTTCTTCTACAAATTTAATATCCGCTCTCTCTTTTAAAATAATTGAAGCTCCTCTTGCACTACTGGCTATTTTCCCAATATTTGTTTTATTTAATACAGATTTTCCAAAAAAAGCACCAATTATAGAAGTTCCAATTGATATAAGAGTATTAGTTGTTTTTGCACTTGCTTGATTTTTCTCTTTTTCAAGTTTTACTAATAGTTTATCAAGTTTTTTTTCTAAGGAGTTTTCTGTTTTTTCAAATTTTGTTTGTAGTTTTTCTATCTCTTGATCTATCTTTTCATTTAATCTATCTTGAACTCTTAATTTAAAATCTTTTATTAGTTCATTTTGTTTTGATATTAGTTTTAATTTTGAGTTTTTGTATAAAATTAGTTTATTATTTCTATAAATATAGTTAGAAAAATCTTTTTGTACTTTTTTAATTTCTCTTTCATTTTGTAAAAAGCTAGGAACTTCATAATATGTACAATTAATTCTACTTTTTGTATCAAAAACAAAACCTTTAGTATCTTCTATTTCATCAAAAGATATTTCATTTGTTTTTTCTTCTAAATATATTTTATAACTTAATTCTTCCTTTTTATCTATACTTTTACTTGTATTTACAAAGTTAATACTGCATGAACATAGTAAATAAGGTTGAAGTGAATATTCATCACTTTGTGAATTAAATAAATATTTTTCTTCTATAGTTTTTGGTAAAATTGGCTTTGTAAAATCTTTTGATGCTGTATTAGTTTTTGTATGTTTAGTTTCTATTGCAGCTATTTTCTCTTTTTTATTAGCTGTTTTTAGTTTTTTAATTTTATTTTCCATTAGCTTTTTTATGTCATCTTTTGAAATTGGACCTTTTAAATAAGATAAAACCCATCTAGTTTTAAATATTTTTATATTTTTCTCATTTATATTTTTCATTATAAATGTTCTTTTTTCAAGATTTGATATAGTTTTTTCTAACTCTTTTTTATCAATGGCTCCATCACTTGCTCCATTTAAACCATCAATTACCTTATCTATATCTTGTTTTGTTTGAAGTCTTCCTATAAACCAAGTTCCAATATTTGATAATCCTTTATAATCTATATCAACAGGATTTTGAGTTGAAAGTATAACTCCCACTCCAAAAGATCTAGCTTGCTTTAAAAGTGTAAGCATAGGTTGTTTAGATGGTGGATTTTTAGATGGTGGAAAATATCCAAATATTTCATCCATGTAAAGAAGGGCTTTAAGAGAAGATGTCCCTTCCTGTCTTCTCATCCACGAAACCATTTGATTTAATAAAAGTGATACAAAGAACATTCTTTGAGAATCATTTAAATGTGCAATTGAAAAAATAGAAACTTTTGCTTTTCCATTTTCATCATATAGTAAATTTGAGATATCTAAAGCTTCACCTTCAATCCAATTTTTAAAAGATGGGTTTGCAATAATAGTATTTAGTTTTAGTGCTAATTTTAATCTATCATCTTGTGCAAAAAATGTTTCTAAATCAAAAATACCAACTTTTGGAAATGGGGGTGTAACAATTAAAGAAATTAATTCTTTAAGGCTTAAATCCTTATTTTGAGAATATGCATTCATAAAAATTGAAGATAATAAAATACTCTCTTTAGATGAAGAATTACTATTTATATCTACAAGTGATAATAAAGATGAAACTGTTGAAGTAATCAAAGAAGTTAGTAAATCATGGTCTTCTAAAACTTCAACACTGGGAGCTTTAAATGAAGATAGAATAGAAACAGAAACACCAGCTGTACTTCCAGGTGTATAAATAGTAAAATCAGCAGAATCTTTTAGTTTTGCAATTCTTTCTTTACTCTGAAAATCACTTGTAATTCCTTTTTCCCAAAGCTTAGCAGTTTTTTCTGCTTGCTCCTCAAGTGATAAACCATTGTTTATAGAATCTTGTTCTTCTATCCAAGGTTTAAAGTCATTTGCTTGTAAGTTAGGGAAAGTTAAAAGTAAATTTCCCATATCTCCTTTGGGATCAATAATAATTGAAGGTATATTATCAATAGCAGCTTCTTCTAATAATGAAATTCCAAGACCTGTTTTACCACTTCCTGTCATTCCAATAATTGCAGCATGTGTTCTTAAGTCTTTGTTCTTGTAAACTAAAGGAATAGTTGTTTGTTCATCAATCTTTTCTTTTCCGATATAAAAAAGTTTTAATTTTTCATAATCAATAGTGCTATTCATAATAGACCTCTTCTGCGTTTTTAATGTAATTTTTTAATATTATAGCAAAAAAAAGTGAATGCCTAAAGTCTAGACATTTACTTTTAAGATATTGTTTGTTAAAGAAAATTTTTAAACTTCTGAAACCTTAGCATCTGCAGAATCTACTTTAAGTTCAGCAATAGCTGCTGTTCTTTCTTCTTCAGTTACAAATAAGGCACTAGTGCCTACAAATTGAGCATTTGTTGCTTTAATATTAAAGAAAAATTTTTCGTTTGATGATTTTTTAAATTCATATCTAGCATCATCTTGACAGTTCTTTCTAACTGATTCAATACCATTTTTAGCACTTGGCTTTTGAGAGTAATTTTCACTCTTTACAATTGTCTTACCTTCTGCATTTACGTAAATAAATGAGAATGGTTCTTTTGCTTCGCTTTTTCTTAAGTTAATAGTCATCTTGTTTCCTTATTTCAAAGAACTTCTTTGTTCTTTCTTTACAAATTGAACGAATATTAATAACATATTGAGGGTAATATATACAGAAATTAATCTGTATATATTAGAAGTAATTAATCTAGAATAACTCTAGAGTTAATATTTTGAATAGGTCTATTATTTGTAGGCATTGCAGCATTAAAATCAGCTAATTGACTTTTTGAAATTGAAACTGGAGTTTTTAGTACAAACCATTTAACACCTTCAGAACATGGAGGAGTTGTTAACGAACCATTAAATCTGTAGTAATCTTGATTTGATGGTAAGATATCGTATCCTAAAATTTCAGATTTAAGTTTATTACTATCACCTGTATTTTCAGGTATATTTCTTAATAATTTATTTAAAACAATATTATCTTCACCTAATTCAAACATAACACCTACTACTGCTAAATCTCCAGCACTATTTGCATGAACTAAATGTGCTTCCATTGGATATGAAACTCCATTAATTTGATTTTCACTAGGTGTATGAAAATGAATTTGTTTTAAGTAGTATTTTTGATTATCTATTGCTAGAGAGTTTGCACTTGTAAAGTTTACTTGTACAGAGTGTCCATTATTAGCAAATGAAGTAGCTTTTGCAGTACTTTCAAATGTTAATGGATTTAATTGTGCATCTATAACATTAGTAATATTAATTGGTGATTGATTTAATCCATCTTCACACATTTTATATTTTTCATCAAGGTTTGCCCATTCTTTTGGTCCTAATTCTTCACTATATTCCCAATGTGCACCTTTTTCTTCTTGTTTATCACCACTTACCATAAGGGCAATAATAACTACAATAAAAATACTAATTAAAGTGTTCTTTAAACTCATTTATATTCCTTTTCTTTTTCTTTTCTTTTTGCTTTCATTTTATTTAAAGCAAGTATTCTCATATCCGCAGTTGTATCTGATTCATCCATAATTTCTAAACCTAATAATGTCTCAATACAATCTTCAAGTGTAACAATACCTTCTGTTTGATCATAGGAATCGTAAACTACAAACATATGTTCTTTCTTTTGAATAAACATATTTAAAGCTTTTGATACTGGTATATTTTCATTTATAGGAATAACTGGTTTCATAATCGATTCAACTAAAACATCTTTGTCAATTAGAGCTTGTTTAAACAATTTTTTTGTTAACACAATACCAATGATATTATCAATAGTATCTGCATAAACAGGAACTCTCGAAAATTTAAAAGTTCTTTTATCTTCAATAATATCTTTTATAGGTGTATTTTTATCTATTGCATACATAACAGATCTAGGTGTTAAAATTTCTCTTACTTTCATATTATTTAAAGTAAGTGTATTTTCAATAATATCAGATTCTAAATCACCAATAATACCTTCTTCTTCACTTAACAATGTAGAGTGAATTAACTCTTCTCTAGATATTGTATCTGTAATATTTGAACCAATCTTTTTTGTTACAAATTGCGTAATTAAAATTATTGGGTAGGTAATAAATATAAATAAATTAATAATTCTTGCTGCATATGGTGCTAGTTGTTTCCAATAAACTGCCCCAATAGTTTTAGGTATTATTTCTGCAAAAAATAAAATCATAAATGTTAAAACAATTGAAACAATCATTACAATTGTTTTGTCACCTTCAAAAACATTTTGTGCTTGAACTCCAATAGCAGTTGCACCTAAAGTATTCGCAACTGTGTTTAATATAAGAATTGAAGCAATTGAAACATCTATGTCAGATTTTAGTTTTTTTAGTAATTGCCCTGAAACCTTATTTTTCTTTTCAAGAACAGAAACATATGCTGGATTTGTAGAAAGTAGAATAGATTCTAAAATAGAACATAAAAAAGAGACTCCTACAACAGCAACAAATAGAAAGATTAAAATATCCATTTTTTCTCACTTATTATTAAATCACACCTCTGGGAACTATCTTCCAATAAAAACTCCTTTGTTATCCGAAAATTAATAACTAATAATATCAAAATAAGCTTAATAAATATTTTTTTTGACAAAATATTTAAAAATGATGTATAATTATGTCAAGAGTTAAATTCTTCTAAAGACAGGAGCTCATAATGGAATATGGATTAATATCTAATATTGATCAATTTAGTGATAATAAACTTTTACAAGCACAGCAAATTCAATCAATTAACACAAGTTCTAAACTTGATCAACAATCTAAATTAGAAGAAGTAGAAAAAGAAAATTTTTTAAATACTAGTTCTCTTTCAAATGTAGAAAAAACTACAAATGAAGCTACAAAACAGCATCATGAAGTAGTATTAACAAATATAAATTTTGGTTATAACGATTCTTCAAAAGATTTTTTTGTAAAAGCAGTTAGAGGAAATAGTGAAAATCAATATCCTACTGAGGATATGATGAGATTAAAAACTTACTTAATGGGATTAAATTAATCTTAATTCTAAATTACTTAAAAGTTTTTTTGATCAAAGCATTTTTTTTAATCAATAAATCTTTTGCATAATAAAATCTATCTTTATTTTCTAATAATACTTCATCTAATAAAGGCATATATTTATTAAAAACAGGCCATACTTTTTCATATCCACTAGGTCTGTTTTTTTCAAAATATAAAGCTAGAGCAGTTGCACCATTTATCAGACCTTTTAATACTAAAGCTTTGTTTTTCTCACCAATTTTTTTGTACATATTCCAGTCATCTTCAAGTAACTCATGAGCTTCAACAAAGAAGTTATTTTCAACTGCATGAATAAATCTATCTATTGCTAAGTCTTGTGTAAATTTTGATTTATCAAACATTTATTTTATCTCCTTTGCTAAATAGTAACCTGTATGAGAGCCAGATTTTTTATGATTTGCTGCAACTTGCTCAGGTGTTCCTTCATCTACAAGTAAACCACCTTTATTTCCACCTTCAGGACCCATATCAATAACCCAATCAGAGTTTTTAACTACATCTAAATTATGCTCAATTACAATTACAGAGTTTCCTAAATCAACTAAATGATGTAATACTTTTGTAAGTCTATCAACATCAGCAAAATGAAGTCCAGTTGTTGGTTCATCTAAAATATATAAAGTATTTCCAGTATCTTTTTTACTTAACTCTTTACTTAATTTAATTCTTTGTGCTTCACCACCAGAAAGTGTTACTGCATTTTGGCCTAAAGTAATATATCCAAGACCAACATCACTTAATGTTTGAAGTTTTGCATGAATTTTTGGAATTTTTACAAAGAACTCAAGAGCTTCATCAACACTCATATTTAATACATCAGAAATACTTTTACCTTTGTATAAAATTTCTAAAGTTTGTGCATTATATCTTTGACCAGCACAATCATCACATTTAACCATGATATCTGGTAAAAAGTGCATTTCAATTTTGATTTCACCTTCGCCTTGACATTTTTCACAACGTCCACCTTTTACGTTAAAAGAGAAACGACCAATTTTATAACCTCTTATTTCTGCTTCTTTTGTTTTTGAAAATAATAGTCTTAATTCGTCCATTAAGCCTGTATATGTTGCTGGGTTTGATCTAGGAGTTCTTCCTATTGGACTTTGATCAAGATAGATAACTTTATCAAGTTTTTCTAAACCTGCAATCTCTACACCATCAACTTTTTTAACTTTTCTTGCATGATTTAATAATTCTTTAGCAACAGGTAATAAAGTTTGTAAGATAAGAGATGATTTACCACTTCCTGAAACTCCTGTAATTGCACATAAATTTTTAAGTGGTATTTGAAGACTTAAATCCTTGATATTATTTATACTTACATTTTTTATTTCTATAAACTCTTCTTGTGGCCTATTATGAACATAATCAATTTTCTTTTCACCCGTTAAATATTTTGCAGTAAGAGTCTTTGCTTTTAGCATTTTTTTCAGTGTTCCATCAAATACGATTTCTCCACCAAACTTTCCAGCATGTGGACCAATATCTACAATGTAATCAGCTGCCTCAATAGTCTCTTTATCATGTTCAACTACAATTACAGTATTACCTTTTTCTTGTAAGGCTCGAAGTGTTTTAATAAGTTTACTTGTATCTCTTTCATGTAAGCCAATTGAAGGTTCGTCTAAAACATACATTACTCCAGTAAGTCCAGAACCAATTTGAGAAGCGACTCTAATTCTTTGTGCTTCTCCTCCTGAAATAGTTCTAGCATCACGTCCTAGTGTAATATATCCAAGTCCTACATCATATAAAAAATAGACTCTTTCTTGAACTTCTTTTAATATTGGTTTTGCAATTAATTTACCTTGGTCTGATAAATATTTAAAGTTTTTTTCATCTTGAAAAAATTTATGAGAATCTTCAATAGGAATATTTAGAATATCTCCTATTGTTTTACCTGCAACATAAACACTTTGAGATGATGGTTTCAATCTATTTCCATTACAATCACTACATGCTTTTTCAGTCATATATTCAGCCATCTCTTTTTCATCTTTAACCATATCATAGGCAATTTTTACAACACCTTCCCATTTTCTTTTTAAGCTATGTTTTTTCCATACAAACTTTGCTTCTTCTATTCCACCATGAAGTATTGCTTTTCTTTGATGTTCTGGTAATTCTTTAAATGGAATTGTTGTATTAATATCTGCAGCTTCACAAAAAGCAGTAAGCATTTTAAAGTAAAAACCTTTGTTAAAACCATAGATTACTCTAACAGCCCCTTCTTCAATAGGAAGTTCTTCATTTATTACTTTTTTCATATCAAGTGCGTATCTAATACCTAAACCATCACATGATGAGCATGCACCTTTTGGTGAATTAAAGGAAAAAGATAAAGGCTCTAAAGGTTCAAAGGAAATTTTACAATCAAAACATGCCATATGCTCAGAGTAATGAATATGTTTTTCAACTCCAACATCTTCATGATTTAGTACTTCAATTTCAAGTTCTCCAAAGCTCTCTTTTAAACCTTTTTCAACATCTTGAGCGATTCTTTCTTTGTTTTCTTCTTTTACTACAACTCTATCAATTACGACTTTGATTGTATGCATTTTTGATTTACCAAGTTCTATTTCTTCATCAAGTCTAACCATCACTCCATCAATCATGGCTCTTACATAACCTTTACCTCTTAAAGATTCTAGTAAATCAGCAAAAGTACCTTTTTTTCTGTTTATAAGAGGTGCTAAAATTACAATTTTGGAGTTTTGAGGAAGTGTTAAAACTTGATTAATTACATCTGATGCACTCATTTGTGAAATTGGTTCTCCACATTTATGACAATGTTGTTTTCCAATTCTTGCATATAAAAGTCTTAAGTAATCATAAACTTCTGTAATTGTTCCAACAGTTGAACGTGGATTTTTAGAAGTTGTTTTTTGGTCAATTGCAATTGCTGGTGTTAAGCCTTCAATTCTTTCAACATCAGGTTTTCCAACTTTATCTAAAAATTGTCTAGCATAAGCAGATAATGATTCAATATATCTTCTTTGTCCTTCTGCATAAAGTGTATCAAATGCAAGTGTAGATTTTCCAGAGCCTGATAGTCCTGTAAATACGATTAGTTTATTTTTTGGTATTTCTAAATTAATATTTTTTAAGTTGTTTTCTTTAGCATTAAAAATTTTTATAGTATCTGTCATAATTATATTAGCCTTTAAATTTTTGAAGCTAATATTATATTATACTCTTAGATAATTATTGATTAAATTTTCTATGCTTTTATATAAATTGTAAACTTATATTTTTATGGAAGAATTTTAATTATTTATAATTAATTATTAAAGTAAATTTAGATACTTTTTAATTAAGAAAAATAACGGAGTGAAGAGCTTTGAATAGATTTTTAAATAGTTTTGATTTTAATCAAAAAAAATATTATTATTGTGACTTAAAAAAAGTTTTTGAATATTCTTCAAAATTAAAAAAACTTCCATATTCATTAAAGATATTATTAGAAGCAAATATTAGAAATGCTGATGAAAATGATATTGAAAAGATTATAAATACCTTTGTAAATAGAAATCATTTAAAGCAAATAAAATTTTATTCAAATAGAATTATAATGAATGAATTTAATGCAGTTCCTGCTTTAGTTGATTTTATTTCAGCAAGTAAAAATTTAAGTCCTAAAATAATGATTGATGTTGTAGTTGATAATAAAGATAGTAATGAACAAAAAAATAAAGAAAGATATACTTTTTTAAAGTATTATGGAAATACTTTTGAAAATATATCTATAATTCCTCCAAATATTAATAATTTAAATCAAGTAAACTTAGAATACTTATCCACAATGCTTTCAATGAAAATGACAGAAGAAAAAGTTGTAATTTTTCCAGAAGCAATACTTGGTACAGATTTTCACAGTTCACAGCTTAATTCTTTAGGTGTACTTTCTTTAAATGTAGGAAGACTTGAAATCCAATCTGTTATGTTAGGTTCTTCTATTTCTTTTGAGCTTCCTAAAACTATTGGTATAAAAATTACAGGCTCATTAGCTCAAGGAACAAGTTTCAATGATGTTCTTATAAGTTTAAAAAATATAATAAAAAATAATAATATAAATGGAAAAATTGTAGAGTTTTATGGACGAGGCTTAAAAAATATATCTTTAGAAGATAGAACAGTGTTATCAAAACTTATTTCGCAGTATAAAGGAGTTTGTGGATATTTTCCTATTGACGATAATACTATATTTTTTATTGAACAAACAAGAGGAGTTAATGCTTCTTTAATTAAAACATATTATGAAAAGCAAATGCTATATTTATCAAAAGATATAGAACAATATACAGAATATGAAGAACAAATCGAATTAGACTTATCAAAAGTTATGCCAATTGGAATTGCTTTAAAAACTCTTGAAGAAGAGTTTTTAGTAAAAGAAATAGCTAATAAGCTAAAAACCTTTAAAAAAGGAAAATTTGTTAAAGATAATGATATTGTTTTAGCTCTTATAGATATTTGTAAAAATACAACTAATCCTTCTTTATTGATACAAGCTTGCTTAATTGCAAAAAAAGCTTGTGACTTAGGTATTAGAATAAATAAAAATATTGCTAGATTTATAACTTTTGACTCCTTAGTACAAAAGCAGTTTTTAGAGAAATTAGACTTATTTAAATATTTAGAACAATTGGGTTTTATTATAAAAGAGAAAAAAGATATCTCTCTTAATGAAACTGTTTCTTTGGATATAGATAAATATAATTTAAATGTATCGTATATTGCTTTTTCAAATGATATTGAAGAAATCAAAAAAAATAGATTTACTAAATCTAAATGGCTATTTTCTCCTGCACTATTAGTTGCTTATTGTTTAAAAGGTAATTTAGATTTTGATATTACAAAAGAGAGTATAACTCAAGATATTTTTTTATCAAATATTTGGCCAAGTATGAATGAAGTAAATGAATACTTAGAAAAACTTGATTATTCTGTTTATAAAGATTTATATAAAGATATTTTTATTGGGAATAATTATTGGCAAGAATTAGTATATGAAAAAGATAAAACTTTTGATTGGGATACAAATTCTACCTATCTTTATAAAACAGATATTTTTAATAAAAAGAATATAGAATATATTGATATTAAAAATGCAAGAATCTTAGCACTTTTTGATGATAATATTTCAAGTGAAGATATATCTGCTAAGGGTAGAATACCATCTTATTCTCCAACAGCTTTATTTCTTCAATCAAAAGGGCTACGACCTGATGAGTTTGATACTTTTGAGAATAGATATGCAAATAGTAATGTAATTATAAAATCAATTTTATCAAATAGTAAACTTAAAAACAAAATGGTAAGTCCAAAAGAGGGTGGTTATACAAAAGATTTTCAAAGTAGTGAAATTATGCCAATATATGATTTTTCACTTAAAATGAAAGAAAATAAAATTCCTCTAGTACTCTTTGCAGGAAGTAGGTTTGGAATCGGGGAGATAAATGATTGGGCTGTAAAAGGATTAAAACTTTTAGGTGTTGAAGTAATCATTGCTAAATCTTTTTCAAAAGAGTATAAAAAAGATCTGATAAGAGTAGGTATTTTACCTTTAGAGTTTATTGATGATGATATTGACTCTTTAAAGTTAAAAGGTGATGAGCTTATAAATATAAAAACTAATAGATTAAAAGTAAATGATAAAATAGATATAGAAATTTTTAAAAACAATCAAAGTAAGGTTCTTACTTTACAATCTAGATTAGATACAAGTATTGAAGTTGAGTACTATAAGTATGGTGGAGTTTTAGAGTATCTATTAAAAGACAATTTAAATTAAATACAATTGCAGTTGTATTTAAAAAGAAGATAAAAAAGATCGTTCGCGTAATCTTTTTTATCTAAATTAATGTCTGTAATGAAATTATACTAAATTTTAATTACAACTTAGTTACAAAGCTATTTAAAATGTTTTATAAATCATAGTTACTAATATAATAGTATTTAAAACTAGAATATATTTTTTATATGAATTAGAGTGAACTTTATTTTTAAGCAAAATTCCAAAATAAACACCTATTAAAGAACAAATACCAATAATAGCACCTTCGGTATAAAGCATATGTCCACTTAATGATAAAGAAGTAAATCCAGCAATTGATGAAAATATTACAAAGAACAGTCCAAGTGCAGTTGCTGCTTTTAAGTCATACTTTAAAAAACCTATTAAAATAGGAGTTAATATTACAGAACCTCCAACTCCAATACTCATAGCAAGCAGTCCTGTAAAGAAACCGATAATAAATAGTGTAAGTTTGTTCTTTGATCTTTGATCACAATCATGTTCTGCTGGAGTTATAAATATTTTTATTATTGAGTAAAATAAAATTAGAATAAATAGATATTGTAAAAATTCATTAGATACATTTGTTACAATATATCCACTTTGTAAGCCACCTACAAAACCACCAATACCTATTATAATTCCATCTTTAATTACATTTGTAAATTTCTTTGAATTTAAAAATGAACCATATATTGATGAAAATACCATTTGCATAATAGAGATAGCTACTGCTTCTTTCATTACAAAACCAGAGACTAAAAGCATTGGTACTAAAATCATACCTCCCCCAACTCCGAAAAAGCCTGATATAAAACCAGTTATAATTCCAAAAACAGCTAAATCATACATTTATGTTATTTCTTTTTTATTGAGTTCATTGCATTTATGAATTTATTATAATCATCTTCAAGTTTTTTATCTTTTTTACTTACATCAATGCCATCTTCTTCTTTAACAGCAGTTTCTAAAACATGAATTCTTTCAATTAAATATTTAAACATTTCTTTATTGATATCTGGTAAATCATCATGTGTGAATTTGCAGTCTTTATTATCTCTTTTTAGAATCTTTGCCGGAACTCCAACAGCTGTAGAGTTTTTTGGAACATCACAAACAACAACTGAGTTAGCCCCAACTTTAGAGTTTTTACCAATAGTAATATTCCCTAAAACTTTTGCACCACTTCCAATAACTGCATTTGATTTTACAGTTGGATGTCGTTTACCTTTATCTAAACTAACACCACCTAGAGTTACCCCTTGATAAATTAATACATCATCTTCAATAATAGTAGTTGCACCAATTACAACACCAATTGCATGATCAATAAATACTCGTCTACCTATCGTTGCAGCGGGATGAATATCTGTCTTTGTAAATAAAGAAGATATTCCTCCTAATACTCTTGCTGTTCTTCTCCAACCATTTATATATAATTTATTTGTAATCCTATGGTTAATAATAGCCCAAACACCTGGGTAGTTAAAAAATAGTTCAATATTTGAATCAAGTGCAGGATCATTTAATTTAGGAACAACAAAGTCCTCTTTTATTTGAGCCCAAAAAGAAATACTATTCTCTTCTTCTTTTTCATTTTCTTTAGTCATTATAACTCCAAATTGTTTTTAAATAATTATTCTCATTTAAATACTTTTCTAATATTTTGTATGTGTTTATATCTAAATTTTCTTTAAGTCTGTTTTTAATGTCACTTGTATCATAATCAATATCTTCAAGAATATCTATAATAGTTTGTGATTCAATAATTTTTTCTAGTGAAACTTTGCCATCTTTAAAAACTACATTTACTTCAGTAGGATGTGAAAATAGATTGTGTTTCATTCCTAGAGTATCTTGATATGCTCCTACATTAAAGAAACCTAAGAAATACTCTTCTTTATTTAAATTAATGTCATGTAAATATAAAGCTTTTTTTGAATCAAAAGGTAATTCACCATCACTATCACAAGTAATATCCCATAAAGATGCAGATCTTGTAGGTTTTTTATCAAGATGAGTTAAAGGCATAATTGGAAATTCTTGGTCTATTCCCCAATAATCTGGAAGTGACTGAAACATAGAAAAATTTAGTAAATATTTTTCTTGTATATTTTCATCAAGTTTTTTAAGTTCCTCATAGTCTTCCACTTCTAGTTGTGAAATAGCTTTTTTTATAATTTGATGAGTTAATATTTCTGCATTTGATCTATCTTGTAAATCAATATATCCTAAATCAAATAGTGTTAATAATGATTCCATATGGTCAATTGCATCATGCATATATTCATAAGATGTTTTTTTAATCATATCTTTAAAAAGTAAATTTAACTCTTCAATCAAAGGAGGGTTAGTCTCTTTTAGTTTTAAATGCGCTAAATCATATTCGTGAGAAAAAAGTTCTAAAACAGGAGTTACTAATACAGTAGAGGCTGCAGAAATAAATCTTCCAGATTCTGTAAAAATATTTGGCTCTTCAACACCTTTTTGTTTAGCAATATCTTTTAATGTAAATATTACATCACTTGCAAACTCTCTTAATGAATAAAATCTATTTCTTTCATAAGCACTATACTCAACTGCTAAACCACCACCAATATTTATGGCATTTAAATTAACTGCTCCTAAGTTTTTAAGTTCTGCATAAATGTGACCAGATTCTCTTAATGCTTTTTTTAATGGCTTAATTGAGTTCATAGCTGAACCAATATGAAAATGAATCATTGTTAAGAACTCGATCATATCATTTTTCTTAATCATTTCATAAGCTTCTAGTATCTCAGTTGATGTTAATCCAAACTTAGAATTAATTCCACCACTTTTTGCCCAAATACCACTACCACCACTATGAAGTCTAACTCTTAATCCAATATTTGGACAAGGAAGATGTGTTTCTTCTTGTACACCTATTATTGTTTCTAGCTCATTTAAGCCTTCAATAATAAGTGTTATATTATGGCCCTTGCTCTTTGCAATAAAAGCTAAATGAATCATCTCTTTATCTTTAAAGCCGTTAACTGTAATAGGGGAGTTAAGGTTATTATACGTCATTGCAATTACAAGTTCTGCTTTACTTCCTGCTTCTAATCCATAGTTAAATTCTTTTCCATTTTGTATAAGTGGATGAATAAATGTAGGAAGCTGATTTACCTTTAAAGGGAAGACTGCGTTAAATGTTCCACAGTAATTATATTCATCAATACTTGTATTAAAAGTATCATAAAGTGTAGTTATTTGTTTTTTAGTTATATGAGGGAATCTTAAAAGTAAGGGACCTTTAAAGTCTTGATCTCTTACTTCCTTAACTATAGATATTAGTGAAGGTTTACTTTGATAATTTACTTTTGCATATCCCTCTTCAATTATGAAGTTGTCATCACTCCATATATCAACTCCATAATTATTCAATATTAGAATTCCTCTAATTTAATAGTTTTTTCTTCTTTAGTATCTAAGTTTTTAACATAGATAGTTCCCTCTTGAAGTTCTTTTTCTCCAATTACAGCAAATATATTAGCATTTACTTTTTCTGCTAGTTTAAAATGCTTTCCAAAAGCTCTTGGTGTATACTCTACTATTGTTTTTGTTGTTTTTCTTTTTATATTTGCAACTTTTAAAACTGTATTAAAAGAAGCTTCATCTAGTGAACCCATATAAATAGTATCTTCTTTTGATTCTTTCATTTTTACAAGTTCTAATAATCTTTCAATTCCAATAGCAAAACCAATACCAGGAGTTGGGCGACCACCTAAATATTCAACAAGTTTATCATATCTTCCACCACCAGCAATTGCACTTTGTGCTCCAATTTCATTAGAAACAAACTCAAAAGCAGTTTTAGAATAATAGTCTAAACCTCGTACAAGGTTTGTGTCAATCTCATATTCAACACCGTTAAAATCTAAAATTTCTTTTAGTTTTTCAAAATCTGTATTACATGAATCACATAGATTATTAGTAATTTTAGGCGCATTGGATAACTTTAATTGACAGTTTTCATTTTTACAATCAAGGACTCTAATAGGATTTTTATCAATTCTTACCTGACAGTCTTCACATAATTCATCTCTAAAAGAAGTTAAGTGTTTTACAAGATTTTCTTTATATTGAGGCATACAATTTTCATCACCAAGTGAATTTAACTGTAATTTGAAACCAATTCCAAAGAAGTCTAAAATCTCTTTAATCATCATAATAATATTTGCATCTTCAATAACTGAAGCCACTCCAAATACTTCACAACCAAACTGATGAAACTCTCTTAATCTACCTTTTTGAGGTCTTTCATATCTAAACATAGGTCCATAATAGTACCATCTTTGTGTTCCACCAGCACGATCTAGTTTCTTTTGTACAAAATGTCTAACAACACCTGCTGTTCCCTCAGGTCTTAAGCAAACTTCATGTTCACCTTTATCTGTAAAGTTATACATCTCTTTATTTACAATATCTGAACTTTCACCAACTGATCTTTTAAATAAAGCTGTTTCTTCTAAAATTGGCGTTTCCATATATGAAAATCCATATCTTTTCGCAATAGAGGAAGCATTATCAACAAAATATGTAAATAATGCACTTTCATCATTTACAATATCTTTCATACCTCTAAGACTTTGTATTATTGCTTTCTTTTCAACTTTACTCATTTAAAAAATCTCCTATTTGTTCTTCTATTTCTTCTATTTTTAGGCTTGCATCTATAAATAGATGGTTTATTCCTAGTTTAATTATTGTTTCTTTCATTCTACTTTGAATATTCATTAAATACTCAATTCCACGTAATTCAATTGCATCATTTTCTTTTTGTGAAAGCCTATATTTAAGTTCTGAAGCTGATAGTTCTAATAAAATTATATGGCTTGGTAATATATTGTTTGTTGCTAATAGATTTAGTTCAATCATTTTTTCTAATGGAAAGGCTGATGCATATGCAATTCCAGAAATCATTGATCTATCTGAGATTACTAATTTTTCTTTATTTGTAAGTATTACTTCTTCAATATGTTCAGCCCTATCAGCTAAAAACAAAAACATTTCAGCAATTGGAGATTTCGCTTCTCCATTAAGTGCCATTGAACGTAATTTCAAACCAATATCAGTCCCACCTGGTTCTTTAGTGAAAATTGCATTTGGATGTTTTTGTTGTAATAAATCTAACTGTGTAGATTTTCCAGCAGTGTCAATTCCTTCAACAACTACATACATTCTAAAACTTCTTTAGGTACTAAGTGTTGAAACTTCCCATCAAATCTTATAATTTCTCTTACAATTGTAGAAGAAACAAAGGCATTCTCTAGTGTAGGCATTAAATAAAGAGTTTCAATTTTATCATTAATTGATGCATTTGCATAACCCATCTGTAGTTCAAACTCAAAATCTGAAACAGCACGAAGTCCTCTAATGATAGTATTTACATCTAATTGTGTAGCTAGATCCACAAGTAAAGTATCAAAGCCTTCAACTCGTACATTTGGTAAATGTTCTGTTGCTGCTATTGAAAACCTTACTCTTTCTTCTTGTGTAAACATAGGCTTTTTTCTTTCACTTTTCGCAACTGCAATTATTACTTCATCAAATATATTTGCAGCACGGCTTATAATATCTAAATGTCCATTTGTAATGGGGTCAAAAGTACCACTATAGATAGCTTTTTTATATGACTCTTTCGTATTTAAATTTTTAGGCATTTTATTTCCATCTTTCATATAAGTTATTGTCAATTTTTAGTAAATCAAACCATTTACCAATTAAGAAACTTTCCATTTCTTCTAGAGTTTGTTGACTTGAATAATATCCAAGAACAGGAGGAGCTATAATTACTCCTAAGGTAGATAATTTTAACATGTTTTCTAAAGCAATTGAATTAAGGGGCATTTCTCTAGGTGCAAGAACTATATCTCTTTTTTCTTTTAACATTACTGTAAAAGCCCTTGTAATCAATGAATCAGAAATTCCAACAGTACATTTTGCAAGTGTATTCATTGAACATGGAATGATAATCATTTTATCCACTTTAAATGAGCCAGATGCAATTGGTGCAGCAATATTACTATCTAAAAATATTTTGACATTTGGATATTGTTCAAAAGTTTTTTTTACAGAAATTCCATTTTCTAATTTTAATGCAATTTTTGCACTCTTAGAAAGTACTAAAAAAACTTCAATATTTTTAGGAAGTTTTTTAACAAAATTAAGACCTAAATTAGCTCCACTTGCTCCTGAGATTCCAACAGTAATTTTCAAAAGATACCTTTCTGTTTACATATATTCAAAAAGATAATATCAAAAAAAGACTTTTAATTCAAACTGTATAATAATATGTGTAAAGACATATTCTATAAAGTGTCTAAATATGGCATTGATTAATTAAAAATTAAGTTTAAATTAATAATAATTTGTTAACATTTTGTATAAATTTTATATATATAAACGAAACACTATGTAACTTTATATATTAAAAATATACTTAATGTTAAGGAATAAATCATGTCAAATGTTTTCATATATATGAGAATAAACAAGAATAATGAGAAATATACAGAAGAACAGAAAGATATTTTAAATAATTATGTAAAAAAACATAATATTGAAATTTACAAAAATATAGAGATTGATATTAGTACTCCTAGTGATGAAAAAAATATTCTAGAATTACTAAAAAACTGTGAAAAAAACTCAACACTTATTGTTTATGATTTAAATGTATTTGGAAGAACAATTGAAACTATTTTAGAAATTGTTAAATTTCTTTTAACTAATAAAATACGAATATTAGTAGTTAAGCAAAATCTTGATTTAGTTGATGATAAAGATATGTTAACTCAAATGATTCTAGGTATGATTTCTATGACTATTGGATTAGAAAAAGACTTAATGAGTCTAAGAACAAAAGAAGCATTAAGTGCAAAAAAATTATCAGGTGTTGCTTTAGGTAAACCTGTAGGAACCATTCAAAAATCTAAATTTGATAAGCAAAGAGATAAAATTGAAGAGTTATTATCAGTTGGATTATCTGTTAGAAAAATTGCAAAACTTTTAGGATATAATAATCATATAGGTTTAAATAATTATGTTAAAAAAAGGAATATTAGACAAAATTTGCCTAATACTCTTGATATTGCAAGTTAATTAAAATACCAAGAGTATTATGATTTATACTTACTTCATATAAATTATAGTAAAATACCGCTAATTTAGATATATGGAGTAAATATGAAAGTTTTATTAATTAAAGATGTACAAGGTACGGGAAAAGCTGGTGAAGTTAAAGAAGTTAAAGATGGTTATGGAAAAAATTTCTTAATCGGAAAAGGTTTAGCTTTACATGCAACAAATGACGTATTAGCAAAATATAAAGCTGAGCAAAAAAGAAAAGATGCAAAAGAAGCAGAAGAAATTGCAGCAGCAAAAGAATTAGCAGAAAAATTAAATGCAACAAAACTTACTATTAAACACAAAATAGGTGCAAATGGACATTTAATTGGTTCTGTTACAAATAAAGAAATTTCAGAAGAATTAAATACTCAATTCTCTATTGAAATTGATAAAAAGAATTTATCATTAGATAAAAAAATCAAAGCTGAAGGTACTTTTATTATTGATTGTAAATTAGGTCATGCAGTTCATGCATCACTGGAAGTTATAATCATAGGAGAATAATTGAATGTTTGATGCTACTACGATACTTGCATATAAGGGCAAAAATAAAGCTGTAATAGGTGGTGACGGACAAGTTACTTTTGGTAATACAGTTTTAAAAGGTAATGCCACAAAAATTAGAAAATTATATAAAGATCAAATTCTTTCAGGTTTTGCTGGAAGTACTGCTGATGCTTTTAATCTTTATGATATGTTTGAAACACATTTAGAATCAACAAAAGGTGATTTATTAAAAGCAGTTATTGCATTTTCTAAAGAGTGGAGAAAAGATAAAGTTTTAAGACGTCTTGAAGCTATGATGATTGTACTTAATAAAGACCATATTTTTATTTTAAGTGGAAATGGTGATGTAGTTGAACCAGAAGATGGATGTATAGCTTCAATTGGTTCAGGTGGAAATTTTGCAATTTCAGCTGCTAGGGCACTTGCAAAGCATTCAGATTTAGATGAAGAAGCAGTTGTAAAAGAATCACTTATGATTGCAGGTGAACTTTGTATTTATACAAATCAAAATATTAAATTATTGAAATTAGAGGATTAAAAAAGTATGGATTTAACACCTAAGCAAATTGTTGCATACTTAGATGATTATATTATTGGACAAAACAATGCAAAAAAAACAATTGCATTAGCTTTACGAAATAGATATAGAAGAATGAAAGTTGAACCAGTTTTACAAGAAGAAATTATGCCAAAAAATATTCTTATGATAGGAAGTACTGGTATTGGTAAAACTGAAATTGCAAGAAGATTAGCAAAAATGATGTCTTTACCTTTTGTAAAAGTGGAAGCTAGTAAATATACAGAAGTTGGTTTTGTAGGTCGGGATGTCGAATCAATGATTAGAGATTTAGTATATGAATCAATTAATATTGTGTCAAAAGAGTATGAAGATAAAATCAAAGATAAAATTGAAGATGAAGTCTATAAAAAAATTATAGAAATTCTCGTACCACCATTACCTGATACTGCAACTCAAAATGCTAAAGAATCATTTATAAAAACATATAACGTTATGGAAAAAAAGCTTCTTGATGGATCATTGGATGATAAAAAAATTGAAATTGAAGTTTCTAAGAAAGCTCATGTAGAGATTTTAGATTCAAATATGCCAATGGATATGAGTTCAATGCAAGAAAGCCTTAGTAAAATGTTAGGTGGACTTAATAAAGATAAGATTAAAAAAGAAGTAAGTATTAAAGATGCAAAGGTTTTATTAAGAGATGAAGCTAGTGAATCTTTACTAGATCAAGAAGCTATTAGAATTGAAGCTGTTAAAAGAGCTCAAAATGGTGGAATTATATTTTTAGATGAAATTGATAAAATTGCATCTGGTAAAACTAACCAAAATCAAGATCCAAGTAAAGAAGGTGTTCAAAGAGATTTATTACCTATTGTTGAAGGTAGTAGTGTTCAAACTAAATTTGGACAAGTTAAAACTGACCATATTTTATTTATAGCAGCAGGGGCATTTCATGTATCAAAACCTAGCGATTTATTACCAGAACTTCAAGGAAGATTTCCTTTAAGAGTTGAATTAGAATCTTTAGATGAAGAAGCTTTATATAAAATATTAACTAATACTAAAAACTCTTTATTAAAACAGTATCAAGCGTTATTAGCAGTAGAAAAGGTTGAGTTAGAGTTTGATGATAGTTCTATTAGAGCCTTTGCAAAATATTCAGTAACTGCAAATGAAATGACAGAAGATATAGGTGCTAGACGTCTTCATACTGTTATTGAAAAAGTAATTGAAGACATTTCTTTTGAAGCTGATGAAAAAAAAGGCGAAAAAGTAATTATAACAAAAAATCTAGTTGAAGTTAAACTAGATGAGATTGTAGATAACGTAGATACAGCTAGGTATATACTATAATTTTGAAATTAATAATTTTTTAGATAGAATAAAGTATTAAAGAAGTTTAGGAGTTTTTATATGAATATAATTACATTTTGTGAAATTGATGAGTCATTGTTTGATAATGAACATAAAGTTGAACATTTTCATAGTGGATTAAGTGAAAAAGCAGATATCATCATTATAAATATTGATTCAATTTTTGAATTTGAAGAAAATAAATCTGAAGTATGTAAAGAAAAGTATGTTTCAGTTGCAATGATTGATGATGAAGAAGATTATGATGCATTTAAAAACTTTGGAATTGATGCTTGGATAAAAGCTTCAGATCTATCTGAAGTAAATGGATTATTAAATTTAGTAAAAAAAAGGTTTTTAACATAATAATAGATACTCATTGTCATTTAGACAACAAACAATATTATGAAGATATTGATACCGTAATTAAGAATGCAATAGAGCATAATGTAAAAGGTTTTTTAATTCCTGGTGCTGATTTTAACGATCTTCCTCAAGCTATAAAACTTGCAGAAAAATATGATGAAGTGTTTTTTGCTGTTGGTATTCATCCTTATGATATAGATATGTATGATGAAAAAGTATTAGAAGAATATATAAACCATCCTAAATGTATAGCAGTTGGAGAGTGTGGTTTAGATTATTTTAGACTTCCTGAAGATGATGAAGAAAAAAAAGCTAATATTGCAAAACAAAAAGAAGTTTTTATTGCTCAGATTGAGTTTGCAAAAAAAGTAAATAAACCTTTAATTGTTCATGTTAGAGAAGCCTCAAATGATTCAAGACAAATATTAATAGATTATGATGCTAAACAAGTTGGTGGAGTTCTTCACTGCTTTAATGCAAGTGAACATTTATTGCCACTTGCTGATCATAATTTTTACTTTGGTATAGGTGGGGTTTTAACTTTTAAAAATGCAAAAAAATTAGTAGAAGTTCTATCTAAAATTCCAAAAGATAAATTAATTATAGAAACAGATGGACCTTATCTTACTCCTCATCCTTTTAGAGGAAAAAGAAATGAACCATATTATACAGTTTTTGTTGCTGATAAAATGGCTGAATTATTAGAAATGTCTAGAGAAGAAATTGACAATCTTACTACAACGAATGCTATTAAATTATTTAAAGAGTTTTCTAGTTTATCTTAAAAAGGATATCTAGTTATGTAAAGAAGTGGGATATTACATGAATAAGATATTATTAGTTGTATTTTTAATTTTCACCTCTCTTTATACTAATTTAAGTGCAGTAAATTTCACTAAAAAAGATCTTCAAGTCTTAAAAGACTTGGATATCGAAAAATCTTTTGTTCATGATAAACATCTTCAAGATCTATATAATAAATTATCAGACAAAAATCATATACATGTATATAAAAGAAATTTAAGACAATCTTCTATTTATATTTCAAAAATAAAAGAAGTTTTAAATCAAGAAGGCTTACCTTCAAGCTTTTTATTTTTATCTATGGCTGAATCAAATTTCAAAATAGATGCTAAATCTTCTACAAATGCTCTTGGATTATGGCAGTTTATGCCAGCGACCGCAAAAGTTTATAAGTTAAGAAATGATGAATATGTTGATGAAAGATTAGATTTTATAAAATCAACGCATGCAGCTTCTAAGTATTTAAAATCACACCATAAAAGATTTAATAAATGGTATTTATCAATATTAGCTTATAATTGTGGTGAAGGTAGAATAATTGAAGCAATTACAAGAGCTAGTATAGATAAATATGTACAACTTTATCCTAATAAAAAAGACTCTAAAAAAATCACAGAATATAGAAATATAATCAAAGAGTATTTAAGAACAAGAAAAGATTTTTATAAACTTAATAGAATATACAAAGATATAAAACAATGGAATATTCCAATTACAGCTAGAGATCTTTTAAAAATACAAGAAAAATTAGATAGACAATATTTACCAAGAGAAAGTAGAAGTTATTTAAGAAAAATTGTAGTTTTAGCAATGATTGCTAATAGAAATTTTCTTAAAAAAGGTTATATTTTTGATAGAGATATAAATGCTACAATTACAACTGTTAAAGTAAAAGGTGGCTTGCATTTAAGAAGTATTTCTAAAGTATTAAATATGAAATATAATACATTAGCTAAAATGAATATACATATAAAACAAAAAATTGTACCTTTTGATGTAAAACGTTATGACGTAAATATTCCTTATTCAAAATTAGGTATTTATAATAAAAATAAAAATAGAATTAAAAATGACTCTTTTGTAATTTATAGAGTTAAAAAAGGTGATACTTTATTACGTATTGCTTATAAGTTTAAAGTAAAATATAGTTTAATTAAAAAGTTTAATGATTTAAAATCTAATAGATTGTTATTAAAGCAAAAACTTGTTATTCCTATTGATAAGTATAAAGTAAATAAAACAACAAGAAAGAGTTCAAATAAAACAATATATAAAGTTAAAAAAGGTGATTCTTTAAGTAGAATTGCACATAAATTTAAACTTAATATTAAAAAAATAAAAAGAGATAATAACTTGAAATCGAATAAAATAAAAGTTGGAGATAAAATTGCAATATATTAATAAAATTTTTAAATATGGAATAACTACTAGTTTATTAGCAGGAGCGCTTTTAATAACAGGATGTTCTTCTAAAAAACATGTAGTAAACAAATCTGAAATAAATAAAATATATAAAGATACATCAAATAGTAATATTAGAAATTCAAAAGCAATGCATAGAGCTACCTTACGTCCTTACACTGTTTTTGGTGAAAAATATTATCCTTTTATTCCAAATATAAATGATGAGTTTAGAGGAATTGCTTCATGGTATGGACCAAATTTTCATGCTAAAAAGACTTCAAATGGTGAAACATACAATATGTATGACTTAACGGCTGCTCATAAGACTTTGCCAATGAATACAGTAGTAAGAGTTGATAATCTTGAAAATGGTAAGAGCGTAGTTGTTAGAGTTAATGATAGAGGTCCTTTTGTTGATGGAAGAATTATTGATTTATCTAATACAGCAGCCCATAAAATTGATATGGTAAAAGATGGAACTGCAAGGGTAAAAGTAACTGTTTTAGGATATAATGGGGAAATACAAAATTATAATGCACCTATAAAACATGCATATCAAAAGCCAGTAGTATCTCAAAAGGTAACTAAATTAGAGCCAGTTACTCCTATGGTAATAGAAGAAAAAACTGTAATTCATGATAATTATAATTTACAAGTTGGTGCTTTTAGTAAACTAGAAGGTGCAATGATAACAAAAAGAAAATATGAAGCAATAACTAATAATCAAAATAGAGTTGATATAGTAAAAGTTGTTTCTAATGATAGATTTTTACATAAAGTACTAATAAGAGGTTTTAGTTCAGAAAATCAAGCACAAATATTTAAAGATACAAATGGTTTAAGTCGTGCTATTATAATAAGAAAATAGGGTTTAAAATGGTAGAACAAAATAGAAAAACAAAAGAAACAGATATTAAATGTAAATTAGATATTAACGGTAGTGGTAAATCAAATATTAATACAGGTGTTGGTTTTTTTGACCATATGTTAGAAGCACTTTCAAAACATAGTGGAATCGATTTAGAATTGTCTTGTGATGGAGATTTACATATTGATGCGCACCATACAGTTGAAGATTGTGGAATTGTATTAGGAAAAGCTTTAAAGCAAGAGATTTTTCCTATAGAAGCAGTTGAGAGATATGGTAATGCAACTGTTGTAATGGATGAAGCAGCAACAACTTGTGCCTTAGACTTATCAAATAGACCTTATTTAGTTTATGAAGTAAATATTTCAGGAAAAGTAGGGGATTTTGATGTTGAATTAGCTGAAGAATTTTTTCATGCAGTAAGTGGAAATGCTGGAATAACTTTACATATCATTCAAGATAGAGGAAGAAATAAACACCATATTTTGGAAGCTTCTTTTAAAGCTTTTGCTGTTGCTTTAAGACGTGCACTTGTTAAAAATGAAAGATTAGGAATTCCTAGTACAAAAGGTGTTCTATGATTGAACTTATTGTATTAGATGTTGATGGTACATTAACAAATGGTCAAATTACATATACTAATTCTGGAGATGAGTTAAAGTCTTTTGATGTTGCTGATGGTTTAGCAATTGCTACTTGGACAAAAAAACTTGGGAAAAAAGCTGCAATTATTACAGGAAGAAACTCTTTAATTGTTGAAAGACGTGCAAAAGATTTAAAAATTGAGCACTTACATCAAGGAATTCATAATAAAGATGAAGTACTACAGAAAATACTTGATGATGAAGGATTGGCATGGAATCAAGTTGCAGCTATTGGTGATGATTTAAATGACTATAGAATGCTTAAAAAAGCAGGACTTTCTTTCACACCTTTAAATGGAACAGAATATTTAAAAGATTTTGTACATGTAGTTTGTAAAAATCAAGGTGGAAGTGGAGCTGTTCGAGAAATGATTGAACATATTTGTAAAGAAGATGGACTTGAAGAGGACTTTTTAAACGCATGGATATAAAACTTTTTAATTATTCATTATTACTCTTAGCAGTTGGATCATATTTTATTCCTGTTGAAAATAGAGCAAAGAATAATGATATTAAAGATATTCCTTTAGTAGTTTTTGAAAAGCCATTAATGTACACAATTACAGATAAAAATGTATCAAGAATAGTTCAAGGTAGTCATGCTATTAAATATAAAACTAGAGATGAAATGTATGATGCAAATATTCTTTTAAGAAATAACTTAGATAAAAAAGATTTTAAAATTGAAACTTTAGAAGCACAAGTTATTATAAAAAAAGGCGATGATTTAACTTTACAAAGAGATGTAAAATATAATAGAGATGACTTTATAAATTTAAATACAGATGCATTAGATTATAATATAAAAACAAAATTAGCAACAAATAATGTGCCTTATAATGGTTATTATTATAAGAATACAGTTAAAGGAACAAACTTATATTTAGATGGAACAAAAAATTATATGAGATCTAAAGATGTTCATTTTGAAATAGAAGTTAAAAATAAAAAATAAAGGTAAGCAATGAAATTTTTAGCAGGTTTATTAGTGTGTTCTACACTATTATTAGCTCAAACTCAGCAATTAGTTATAGATGCGCAGAATTTTGAAGCAAATGATAAAAAAGGTATTTCAACTTTCACTGGAAATGTAAAAATACAAATGGGAAAAGATAAACTAAATGCACAAAAAGTTGATATATATTTTGTAACTAAAAAAGGAAGTACAGGAAAAATTCCTTCAAAATATATAGCAACGGGAAATGTAGATTTTGAAATTATTACAGATCTAAAACATTATGTTGGAAAGGGTAATAAAATTATTTATTCTCCTTTAAAACAAGAATACACAGTTCTTGGAAATGGATTTTTAGAAGAAAAGAATGATGATAAAAAAATTTATGGTGAAAAAATTTATGTAAATCAATTAACTGGTGAAGCAAAAGTAAGTGGTAGTGATAATAAGCCTGTAAGATTTATCATAAATATTGAGCGTGGCTCGCAAAAGTAAGGAAAATATTAAATGAGAATAGTTGAAGCAAACTTTATGGAATCAGCACAAAGTATTCAAGATTCACCAAGTCCTGATAAAGCAGAAGTGGCTTTTTTAGGTAGATCAAATGTAGGAAAATCATCTTTATTAAATACATTAACACATAGAAAAGGTTTAGCAAAATCTTCATCAACACCTGGAAAAACTCAACTTATTAACTATTTTAATATTAAGTTTAAAACAGATAAAGAAGAAGTTCCTTTTCTTTATGCAAGATTTGTAGATTTACCTGGATTTGGTTATGCAAAGGTTTCTAAAAGTTTAAAAAAAGATTGGAATTCTAATTTAACAGGATATTTAGAACAAAGACAATGTTTGCAGATTTTTGTACATTTAATTGATTCAAGACATCCTGATTTACCTATTGATAAAAATGTTGATGAATTTCTAAAGGCCAATAAAAGAGGTGATCAAATTATTATCAATGCTTTCACAAAAATAGATAAATTGAAACAAAATGACTTACAAAAATTAAAAAGAGCAAACCCTGATGGAATATTCATCTCTAATTTAAAGAAAAAAGGTGTAGAATCTCTTCAAAATAGAATTACGGAGTACTTATTTGGAAGTTAAGTTTTATAAGCCTGATGTAACTTCAATTACTTCAATGCAAGAGCTTGTAAAAGCTGAAGTTGAAAATGGAAATATTCTTTTAAGAACAGAAGATGAAATGGCTAATACAATTAGATCTTACACAATTGTAGAAGTAAATGGAATAATGGCTGGATTCACTGCTTTACATATTCATTCTGCGCGTTTAGCAGAAGTTAGAAGTCTAGTTGTATCTAAAAATTTTAGAGGCTTAGACCTTGGAAAAAAACTTGTAGAAGAGTGTATTAAAGAAGGAAGAAAATATAAGTTAGAACAAATATTATCTTTAACTTATGCACAAAGTTTTTTTGAAAAAGCAGGCTTTAGAGTAATTGAAAAAGAAGCAATTCCTGAACATAAAATTTGGGCTGATTGTATTCGTTGTAAACACTTTCCTGTTTGCGATGAAATTGCAATGGTTTTTGATTTATAAATTAAGCAGTAAAAATAAAAGTATTAGTAAAATCTAATACTTTTAAATGATTTTATGTAATTGGTTTTTTATAATTACTGGAACAAAGAACATTGATACAATATATGATATCAGTGTTCCACCTATTAAAGCAATCCCTAAACCTCCAAAGACTGCATCAGTAGCTAAAAGTGAACTTGCGAATACCATTGTTAGAACTGTTAAGATAATTGGCTTAGAACGTGTTGCAGTAGCTTGTGCTATAGCATGATTTATGCTTAACTTTTTATCTATAACTAATTGTTTAGAAAAATCTATTATTAAAGTTGAGTTTCTTGAATTTATTCCAATTAATCCAATAAAACCAATTAATGATGTGGCTGTTAAATAAAATGTATCCACAGTAATTATATCCATTATGACATGAGCAAAAATCACTCCAACAATTGAGATAAAACTAGCTAATACAATTCCTCCTGAAAGAGCAAAACTTTTATAATACATTACCATTAAGAAGAAGATTAAAACTAAAGCAATTATAAATGCTCCTCCTAAATCTATAAAAGTATCAATTGTAACTTTTAATTCACCATCAAAAACTAAATCAAACTCTTCATCTGTAATTTTATCTTTAAATGAGAGATTTAGCATATTTATTTTTGTGATTATATAATCTTCTGCTAATTCATTTAGTATCTGATTTCTAGCATCTAATAGAGGGTAAATTTGACTATCTTTGTCTGTTTCAGCAATTACATTTATCATCATATTTAAATTTTTTGATGTTAATGTAGGCTCTTTTATTACTTCTTTAATAGTAATAAATGAAGCTAGACTAATCATAAGACCTTGTTTATTTACTACTTTTAATGTTTGTAATTTACTTTCAAGACTTTGTTTTGTTGAACTTTCTAAAAGTCTTGAATCATCTAATCTTAAAAATATAGGTATTTGGTTTTCTGCCTTTTCTTCATTAACAACAGAAATCTCCATACCTTCATATGCTAAATAAAGAATATTTTTTATTTGCTCCAAATTAATACCACTTTTAATGATTTTATTATTATCAAGTTCTAATTGATATTTAATATAATCCTTATCAGCCATTATATCAATATCTACTAAAGTAGCTTGCTCTTTTAAAATAGATGCTATTTTTTGTGAAAAACCTCTTCTTGATTGGAAAGTATCTCCACCATAGATTTCTGCAACTATGGAAGCAAGAACAGGTGGTCCTGCAGGAAGTTCTATAAATTTTATGTTTGCATCATATAAGGAACAGGTTCTTTGAATATTTTCTCTTAAATTGCTTATTAAATTATAACTTGTAATATCTCTATTTTCTGCTTTTTTAATATTTACCATTATTTCAGCTTGAGATTGTTTGTTTTTTAAAGCACTTTGTTTAACCATTGCTGCAAAATCTAAAGGCTGACCTTCCCCAATGAACACTGAAATATTTGTAACTAATTCGTTTTTTTGAAGATTTGAAGAAATACATCTTGTCACTTCTTTAGTTTGTAATTTACTTGAGCCATCTTTTAAATCTACATAAACAGAAAAAGTATTTGAATCTTTACTTGGAAGCATTTTTGCTTTCACAATTTCACTAGGAAATGTAGCTATACTTAAAGAGAACAAAATAAATGTAATAAGATAAACTAAAAAAGATTTTGTTTTACTTTCTAATATATTAAATATAAATTTTTCTAGTCTCATTTTGTAACCTTATAAATTTTTTTCATTAAATATGGAGTAAATGAGTACGCTACAAATAGTGACATAACAAGTGAAATTGATATAAAAATAGGAAGAGGGTGCATAAATTGTCCCATCATTCCACCTACAAAGAACATAGGTATAAAAGTCATTACAATAGCTAGTGTTGCTATATTTGTTGCATTTCCAATTTCATTTGTTGCATTTATAGCTGTTATTGAAATATCTATATTTGGATTTTCTTTTCTGTGTCTATGGATATTTTCAATTACAATAATTGCAGCATCTACTAACATTCCAAGGGATACTAAAAGAGCGAAAAGAGTAATCCTATTAATTGTTTCATCAAGTAAAAATCCAGCGAATAAAGTAAGTGATAAAATCATAGGAACTGCTAATGAAACAATCATAGCTTCTTTAAAACCTAAAGTAAAAATAAGTAAAATAGCAATAATTACAATAGATATTAATAAGTTTTGAACAAGTGAATTTACAGCATTATTAGCTGTGTATCCATCATCTCTTGTAATTGTAAATGCAATTTTTTTATTAAGTAGTTCTTCTTTTATTGAATCCATATATTCAAATATCTCTTCATTTATAAGAACAGAGTTTGAGCCATTTAGCTTTGATATACTCATAGTAACTTGTTCTATTTCTTCAAAGTTTCCTTGTAGATCTTTTTGATATAGTTGAGCTTCTTTATTATTTTGAATATCATAAGACCTTTGTACACTTGCTATATCTTTTAAGTAAATTGCAACACTGTTTTCATAGGTAATGATTATGTTCTCTATATCTTTTTTTGTTTCAATTGCTTGTTTTATTCCAAATACAACTACATCCCCAGTTTTTGTATTTCCATTGATATCTGCTGTTTTGTAAGATAAGGCTTGTACTTGTTTCATAACTTGACCAATAGATAAATTATAAGCTGAGATTTTATTTGAATCTATTAGAATATTGTATTGCTCTTTTTTTTCACCTTTTAAATCAACAAGTGCGACATTTTGAATTTTATTTACTTCTCTTGTGATTTTATTTACTTCTTTATAAAGTTGCGTTTGAGTGATTAAATCTTTTCCATTTTTTTTCATTGAATAAAAAGCCATAGTTGCTATTGGAATATCTGTATCAATATCCATTGTTTTTATAATAGGCTGCATAGCTCCACTTGGCATTAAGTCCATATTTCTCATAACTTGATCATAAAGTTTTAGATTTGATTCTTCTTTATCTTGACCTATAAAATATTGAGCTTGTACAATACCATATGAATCTTTTGCAAATGAATAGATGTGTTCTACACCTTTTATTTCTTTTATTTTTTTCTCTAAAGGTTGTATTATTACCTTTTGAATTTCACTAGGAGTTGCACCTGGAAGTGCAACTATAACTGCACCTCCACTTACTTTTATTTGTGGATTTTCTTCTCTTGGCATAAATACAAGTGATATATACCCTAAAACTAAAATAAATACTCCTAAGATAAGTGTTAAAGGATGATTTATAAAAGATAATGATAATCTTCCTGCTATATTTAAATTTTTATCAATATTTTGCATATAAAGCCTTAGTTTAAAGGTTCAATAATTAATTTAGAATACATACCAGGATAAATCACAGACTCTTTTTTATCAAAAGAAATTTTTAAGATAAAAGAGTGTGTAACAGTATTTATACTTGGAATTATCGCATCAATTTTACCAACTGTCTCTAATTTTATAGAAGGAATAGAAACTTTCACTTCTTGATTTAATTTAATTTTTCCTAAGTTGTTTTCTGAAATATCAGTTTTTATTTTTAAACTTGAAAGATCTGAAAGAATTAGTGCAGGGGCACTTGGCATAGACATCTCACCTGCTTTTATAGATTTTTTTATAATTAGTCCATCATTTGGTGCTTTTATTTTTAAGTAGTTGTATTGAAAATTTACTTCTTTTAGTTTTGCTTTTGCAATTAAAATCATATTTTTCATATTTAAAAGATTAAGCTCTAATTCTTCTACATCATATTTAGGTACTAAATCTTGTGCATATAATCTTTTATATCTATTGTAATTTACTTGAATATTGGCAAGTTTATTTTCTTGCATTTTAAGATTTAACAAGGCTTCTTGTTTTGAAGAATCAACACTTGAAGAATCAATTTCATAAAGTAACTCACCTTTTTTTACAAATGAGCCTTCACTTACATATACTTCTTTTATAAAACCCATATTTCTACTTGTAATTACTTTTTCATTATCAGAAATTACTGTTCCTGATAACTCGATATTATTTGCAAAAATAAAAACAGATGAAATACAAATTATTAATATACTTTTTATCATTTTATTACCTTTAAAGTTGTGTTGTTTTTTACAAAGCTATTTCCACTTATAAGATTTATTTTAGCAAGGGCTAAAGACTTTTCATATTTTGCAACTATTAGTTCAGCTTGTGTATTTCTTAAACTTGCTTCTTGAGCTAATAAGTCTATTATTGCTATTAAGTGGTTTTTATACATAAGCTGTGATTGTTTATAAATATCATTTGCTAAAACAAGTGTTTCTTTTTTTTCTTTCAAAATTTTTTCTTTTGAATTTAAATCAAGAAGTGATTTTTTTAATTCTAATTTAATTGCTTCTTGTAATTTCTCATAATCTAAAAGAGATTTTTTATATTCTATTTGACTCTTTTGTTTTTCTATATCTCTTGTCTTGTCAAAAATAGTATATTTAAGTCCTATTACTGCATTATAATAATCTTTTTGATTATTTAGTGTTAATTTATCATTATTAAAACCATATTCTAAATGGGAATAAATTGTGGGATAGTAATCAGCTTTTGAAATCTCTATATTTTTCTTTTTTGCCTTATTATTTATATCTTGCATTTTTAATTCATCTGCATTTTCTAAAGCTTTTTTATATAAATTATCAAAATTTGAATCTTCTATTTCTATATATTTTAAGTTTTCTACATCATTTATTTCATTTTTTGATGTTAGAAACTTAAGATAAGCAAGAGCAAGTTCAAACTTATTTTGTGCTTCTAGATATTTTGTATTTATATTTAAGTTATGAACTTGGGCCTGTTTAACATCGATTTTTGTAACTAAACCTTCTTTATGAAAGGCTTTTGCTGATTTAACTATAAAAGATATAGATTCTTTAGCTTTTTTTGAAGCTTGAATAAACTCTTTTGCTACTACAGCACTATTATAAGCTTTTAAAACTTCATAAGATATCTGTCTTTTATTTAGGTTATATTTCACTTCATTTGCCTTATGTTGAAGTTTTAATATCTCTTTTTGATTTGAAAGTTTAAACCCTGTAAATAATGGGATATCATAATTTAGTTTTGTATTAAAGTTATTTCTATCTTTTGGATTGTTTAGATTCTCTGGTTGAACAGTTACTGCGTTTGGTCCTGTATATTCAATTGCACCAAAATCACTAAAACTAGCCTCTCTTGAGGAAAGTTTTGAGTTAAAAACATATCCTGCATGATTTGTTCTATTGACTTGTTCTTCAAATGAAAGTTTTCCATAAGAAAGTGCATTTACATTTTCTGCGTTTAATTTTGCTAAATCAATATTTAATTTTTGGTTTTTTAAGTCTTTATTATTTTTAAAAGTAAGATTTAAAGCGTCATTAAAATTAATTGTTTGAGCATAAGTAAATGATGTAAGTAGTAATGATAAGTATATCTTATGCATAATCATATTTTCCTAAATGTATTTTAGTATTATTATACAGTAAGTAAATAAAATATATAGTCAAATATCTTTCATTTATCATAAAAAAAAGTTATATATAAACTCATTATTTTTATTATAAATGTTGCTTATTTATAAAGACATAACTTAAAGCAAATAATAGATATGCTTTATATTATCTTATTACAAAGTGCTTTTTATGAAAAAATTATTTTTAAGTATGTTTTTGTTTTTTATTCCATTATTTTCTTCTTCAACTACTAAAACTTATACTGTAGCTTTTTTAAAAGATTGGAAACCTTATTATATAATTGAAGATGATAATAAACTTAATGGTTATACTTATGAATTATTCAAAGAAATATCAAAAAAAGTTAATCTTAAATTTGAATATAAAGTTATTAATACCTGGAAAGAAGTATTTGAATTAGCTAAAAATGGAGAAATAGATATTGTTCCAAATGTAGGAATTACAAAGAATAGAGAATTATTATTTAACTTCACACAACCTACAGATACTTTTAAAATCAGACTATTTAAGAAACATAATACTTTTAGTATATCAAATATGGAAGACTTAAAAACAAATAAAGTAGGTGTAATATCTGCAAATGCTTGTAATAAACTTATTACAAATGAAATAAGCTCTAAAAAAATTGTTTTTTCAGATTTAGCTATAGCTCTTTCTTCTTTAATAAAAGGTGACATAGATATACTTTGTTATCCTCAGTCACATATGAACGAGAAATTAAATGAATTGAAATCAAAAGAGGTGTGGGAATAACAAAAGAGAATTTTGATTTATTACCAATTTTAAATGATTTTATTGTCAATCGTTATAATTGCATTATTTAGTTTAATATATTGGAATAATAAATTAAAAAAAGAATATCAGAAAAAGAAGATATTAGAAAAAAAACTAGAATATGCACAAAAAATTGCTTCTTTAGGCCATTTTACTTACTTATTTAAAAATGTAGCTTGAATTTAATGCTAATATAAATAAAGATGATGTTTTTGAATCTATGGATAAGATAAACAGTCAAGTACAATATTTATCTAAAACTATAGACGATTTTAGAAATTTCTTCAGAGGTGATACAAGTGATATTAAAGATGCTTTTTGTAAATTAGAAGAACTTACAAAAGATTCATTAAAAGATAATTATATTAAATATTATAATAAAAGTGTAGATACAAAGTTACTATTAAATGAAAATCTTTTTATTTAAGCTTTAATCAATATTTTTAATAATGCAAAAGATGCAATTGTATATAACCAAGAAAATAGTGAAGATAGATTTTTATTTGTTGAAAGTAAGATAATTGATAAAAATTTAGAAATTAGTATAAAAGATAGTGGAAATGGTGTGCCTTTAAATATTATGGAGAAGATATTTGATCCATACTTTACAACAAAACATTCTTCAATTGGAACTGGTATTGGACTTTATATGACAAATCAAATTATTACTAAACAGTTTAAAGGACAAATTCTAGTTAGCAATATTGAAATTGAAAATAATGACAAAACTTTAATTGGTGCAGAATTTAAAATTACACTTCCTTTAGAGGATATATAAAGGGTTATTTAGTAGATATTTTATACTATACGTTATATAAATAAAAAATAGGAGGCTATAAATGCCTATTGAAATAAATCAAACAGTTAAGATTTTGTTTGAAGTTAGAGTTGATGGTGAACTAGTTGATGGAAGCCGAAGTAATAAGCCTTTTGAGTTTAACTTTGGTGTAGGACAAGTAATTGCAGGACTTGAAAAAAGAATTATAAATATGAAACCAGGTGAAGCAGCAAGTATAAGAGTTCCAGCTGCTGAAGCATATGGTGAATATGATGCAAGTGCAATTCAAACTTTACCAATTGAAGAGTTTGCAAATATAAAAGATTTAAAAGTTGGAATGCAAATTCAAGGTGAAGATGAAGAGGGTGAACTTACTCAAATTATTGTAAAAGAGATTACTCAAACAGAAGTAACTGTTGATTTTAATCATCCTCTAGCTGGGAAAGATTTAGATTATAAAGTAAAAATTGACTCTCTTCTTTAAGTTCATCTTTTAAAAATCTAGCCCATTAGATAAATAATTGGACTAGATTTTTATAATTTATTTATTACTCTATACTTTTACTAACTAAATCTTGTGCTTCTTTAATTAGTAATTCTAGATGTTTTTCATCTATAAAACTCTCAGCATATATTTTGTAAATATCTTCTGTTCCAGAAGGACGTGCTGCGAACCATCCATTTTTAGTAGTAACTTTAAGTCCACCAATACTTGCATTATTTCCACTTGCTTTTGTGTAAATATTTTCTATTTTTTCATTTGCTAAAGTTTTAGATGTAATATCTTCAACACTAAGGTTTTTTAATTTTACTTTTTGTTCAAAACTAGCAGGAGCATCAACTCTTCTATAATAAGATTTTCCAAACTTTTCTTCAAACTCTTTATAAATTTTACCAGGATCTTTTTTTAGTTTAGAAGTCATTTCAGCTGCTAAAAGATTTAAAATAATTCCATCTTTATCTGTAGACCATACACTTCCATCTTTTCTTAAAAATGATGCTCCAGCACTTTCTTCTCCACCAAAAGCTAAAGTTCCTTCATATAAACCTTCAACAAACCATTTGAAACCTACTGGAACTTCATAAAGCTTTTTTTCTAATGAATTAACAACTTTATCAATCATTGAGCTTGAAACTAAAGTTTTACCAATAGCTATATCTTCTTTCCAATTTCTACTTGAGAATAAGTACCAAATAACAACTGATAAATAATGATTTGGATTCATAAGTCCTACACTTTTTGTAACAATTCCATGTCTATCAAAATCAGGATCATTAGCAAAAGCAATATCGTATTTCTCTGCTAGTGCTATTAGTGAAGACATAGCGTATGGTGATGAACAATCCATTCTTATTTTTCCATCATGGTCACAAGACATAAAAGAGAAAGTAGGGTCTATTTTTTCATTTACAATATCAAGTTCTATTTTATAGATATCTTTTATCTTTTTGTAAACTTCTAATCCCGAACCACCTAAGGGATCAACCCCAATTTTTATATTAGCCTCTTTGATACTATCCATATCAATAATAGTGTCTAATGCTTTTACATAAGGTGTTATAAAATCATATAATTCTAAGAATTTAGATGTAAATATTTCATCCTTACTTATAGTTTTAACCTCTTTTAGCTCATTTAAAAGAATTTCATTTGCTCTATTTTCAATAAGTGAAGTTACATCAGTATCTGCTGGTCCACCATTTGGCATATTATATTTAAATCCCCCATCTGATGGTGGATTATGTGAAGGAGTTATAACAACACCATCATTTAAAATTTTACTATTTTTATTTGATTCTAAAATAGTAAAAGATAAAACAGGAGTAGGTGTATACTCTTTATTTACTGCAATTTTACATGATACTTCATTTGCTAGAAATACTTGTAATGCAGTAATTTGTGCAGGTGTTGATAGGACATGAGTATCTATTCCTATGTGCATTACTCCTGTGATGCCAGCTTCTTTTCTATACTCACAAAGTGCTTGAGTTATTGCTAAAATATGATTTTCATTGAAACTAGATTTTATTGAGCTTCCTCTATGTCCAGAAGTTCCAAAACTTACTTTTTGAGTTTGTTCTTTTACATCTGGTTTATTAGTATAATAAGCTTCTAATAATGCGTCTATATTTTCAAGTATTTCTTTAGGTGCTTTTTTTCCTGCTAATTCATGTGCCAAGTTTAGTCCTTTTATAATTTTTAATTATTTATTAACTTTAAAAGCCCATCATTTAAAGGATTGGGCTAAATTTCCTATGATCAACTGCCATCCATCTATTACGATAAAGAAGATGATTTTAATAGGTAAGGATATCATTACCGGTGGTAACATCATCATCCCTAGACTCATTAAAATGGATGCAACGATGATATCAATTACTAAAAATGGTAAGAAGATTAAAAAGCCTATTTCAAAGGCTGTTCTAAGCTCACTTACTATAAATGCAGGCATTAATAATGTTAAAGGAACATCATCAATATTTTTAGGATTTGGCTCTTTTTTAATACGGTAAAATAGTGCAATATCAGATTCTCTAGTATTTTTAATCATAAACTCTTTAAAAGGTTTAATTCCTCTTTCAAAGGCAAGTTCATAACCTATTTTTTCATCCATGTATGGCTGAACACCATCTTCCCATGATTTCTTTGCATATGGTTCCATAATGAATATAGTAAGAATTAAAGCAAGAGAAATTACAATTTGTGTTGGAGGAGTTTGTTGTAGTCCCATAGCTTGTCTTAAAAGGGAAAAGACAATTACAATTCTTGTAAACGAAGTTACCATTAAAATAAGCGTTGGAGCTAAAACAAATAGTGTTAAAATTATAGCAATATTAATTGTTTTTACAAATTGTGCAGGATCATCAAGTGCTGCAACTGAAAGGTTTACAATAGGAGCTGTATCTTCAGCAAAAGCGTACACAGTAAAAAGCAATAATGTTAATAAAAGTTTCAAATATAATCCTATGTAATAATTAAAATCATAATATCAAAAAAATAGTTAGTTTCTACTTTTGATATATCCCATGTCATAAAGCTTGTCATATATTTTACTTACAATCTCACCAGCTGCAGAACCACCATGACCACCATGTTCAACTAAAACATTTACAATATATTTAGGATTTTTATATGGACCATAAGTAGTAAGCCATGCATGAGATCTTTGATAATATTTTAATTCACTTTCTTTCATTCTTACTTTTTCAGATTGAGGAATACTAACAACTTGTGCTGTTCCTGTTTTTCCTGCAATTGTTACTTTAGATTTAATATTTTTTGTAGCTGTCCCTTTAAGATGATGCGTAACATCATACATTCCACGTCTTAACATATTTAGTTGTGATTCTGGTATATTTAAATCTTCTGGTTCTTCATAATTTGCTTTATAAAAATGTGGTTTAGGAAGTTTCCCTGTAGCCATAAAAGCAGTATATCTTGCCATTTGCATAGGAGTTACTAACATATTTCCTTGTCCAATAGATGTAATTACTGTTTCCCCAACATACCAAGGTTGTTTGAATTTTTTTTCTTTCCATAATTTGTTTGGATTAACACCAAAAAATTCATTTACTTGATCAACTCCTGTTTGTTTACCAAAACCAAATTTATCTAATGTTTTAGATATTTTATTTATTCCAACTCTAAGACTTCCATTATAAAAGAAGTCATCACAACTCTCTCTAATTGCTTTTCTAAAGTCTACTTTTCCATGTCCAAATCTTTTCCAACATCTAAAGTTTCTATTTCCAATTCTAATGGAACCAGAACAGTTAACTGTGTAATTTTCATCTATACCATTTTCTAGGAATGATAATGCAACACCCATTTTTATAATAGATCCAGGAGGATATAACCCATTTACTAGTTTATTTGTAAATGGATGACTAAGGTCATTCCTCATAGCATTCCACTCTTTTACAGAAATACCAGAAGCAAAAATATTATTGTCAAATTCAGGCATTGAAGCTGCTGATAATATTTCACCATTATTTGCATCCATTACAATTATTGCACCACTTTTTTTACCAAATAGTTCTTGAATATATTTTTGAAGTTCAATATCTAATGATATTTTAATACTATTATCAATAGAAGGCTCTTTTTCATCAATAACAGCAATTTCTTGATTTAAAGCATTTACTTTTATATCTTTGTAACCAATCTCACCTTGTAATTTATCATTATAAAATTTTTCTAAGCCATTTTTACCAATTATTCCATTATGAGCTGAAAGTTCATTTTTTAAAATGTCTAATCTTGAGGCTTTACCTACATAACCAATTACATGAGAAGCTGCTTTTCTATAAGGATAAAATCTTTTTACAGCTGATTCTATTTTCATATTACTTTTTGAAGCAAATAGAGTGTATTTAGGAAAAAACTCTTCATACGGAATATAATTAACTACTTTTACATAGTCATGATTATAGGCAGAATTTTCTCTATTGTATGCTCTTAATAGTTTTTTCTTTTCAAAATCAGGAAAATGTTCAATTATTAAATCAATAGCTTTTTCAAGTTTGTCTTTGTTCTTTTTTGAGTTTAAATGCGGCTTGATTAAAATCGAAAATCCCATCTGATTTACAGCTAGTTTCTTTCCATTTCTATCTTCAATAATCCCTCTAACAGGAATTTTCTTAACTCTACTAATATAATTTCTTTTTGATAATTCTTCATAATATGTATTTGATTTTATACTTAAAAAGTATACTCTCGAAAGTAGAGTTATCATAATTACAAAAATGAATAAAAATATAATGTTTAATCTATTAATCAAATAAATACTCCAAAAAATAATAAGTCAATAATGATGTTTACAAATATTATTGCAATAAAACTATCCGCCATTCCAATTGTCATAACCCATATTAAAAAAACACCAAGGTAAAAAATTAATATATAAATATATTCGTTTAACTTACTAAAAGACATCATTCTATCAATATTTGGGATAATAAATATATAAATAAATAGTGATAATAAAGTCAAAGACAAGGGCCTTAAACCTGAGTTTATTTCTATAAAAATAAATGTTAAAACAATAAAAAAAAGTGAATAAAGATATTTTCTTTTAAGACATACATAAAAAGAGATAAAAGTAATACCTGCAATCATAATTAATAAAAAATGTATAGAAGATATCGTATTTATAGTTATAATTACTAATAATAATGTAAATAGAAAAATAGGATTATCTAAATTGTTTCGAGCCATAAAATATAATACTTCTTTTAGTTTATCGCGATTATATTATATAATTTCTTATATTCATATCAATCTACTTTAATTTTTTCTCTTCATAACTATCTTTAAATTTTTTATTTTTATTAGACAAGTCATATATAAAAGAGAATATTTCAGCAACTGCTTTGTACATACTTCCAGGTATTTCTTTTTCAATATCAATTTGAGATAAAAGTTCAACTAAATCTTCATCTTTTTTAATTGGAATATCATGTTCATTTGCAAGTTTTATGATATTTGAAGCTGTTTCTCCCTTTCCTTTAGCTACAAGACTTGGAGCACTGTCTTTTTCCATATCATATTTTAATGCGACTGCTTTTACAACTGGGGCTTGAGTTTGTTCTATATTTTTATCTTCCATATTAAGCTCTTATATCAACACTTGTTGTATTTTGATTATTATAAGGATTTACAAATGCATCAGTTCTTTTCTCTACTTGTGTTTTTTCACTTTCTTCTTTTAAGTCTAATAGTTTAATATTTACTGGGATTAAATCTACATCATTTAGAGCTTTTTTCAAGTTTTTAAGATTATCTTTTACAGCTACTTTAAAATGTTCTCTTTGTGCATGAATAGTTAAATCAATTTTATTTTTGTCATACATAGCTAGCATTAAGTCAACTTTTCCAAAATCTTTTAGTGTTAGGTTAATCTGACAATAAAACTTCTCTTCATCAACTTTTTTCATATTTATAGAGCCATCTTCAAGCATATCCCATAAAAAAGGAACATATACATTATTTGAGTTTCCTGTATGTGATAGAAGTTGATGATAATCTATTTGCGTTAACATTTTATCAACTTGTTTAAACATTTCTTGTGATTTTGCATCTGTTTTTGAAGCTAAGTCATCTTGCATTTGCAATAAAACAGATTTCATATCATTTGAAATTTGACTTGTTTCGTTTTTTGCTGGATTTTGGCCTAGATTTACAGTTGCAATATTCTCTCTTAAAATATTTTCAATTTTATCTATAACTTTTAATAAATTGTTTTGTATATTAGAGTTATTTTGATTTGATGATAAGTTAGTAATGTCCTCTTTTAATGACATTAATAAAGTTGATAGGTTTGAAGTGAAATTATTTGTAAAAGTACTTATATTGTTTGCAATATTTGTTTGTAAATTAGAAACTGGGTTTTCTAGTTTTGTAAAAAGTGTTTGAATGTTTTCTAGTTTTGAAATTACTTGATTTAAAGTTTTATTATCTATATTTGGCAAATTAGATAACTCAGTTTTTAATTGTCCTAAGTTTTGTTTTAAGTTATCAATCAATGAACTTTTATCATTTACTATTGTTTGGGAATTTAATACTTTTTGTTCTAAATTTGTAATTTCATTAGCAATATTTTTTAGATTTAAAACAAGTGTTGAAATATTACTATTTGTATTTGCTGCATTTTTAATATCATTAGAATTTATTAGTTGATTAAGTAGGGCTTTAGGCTCAATTAATTTATCATTTTTTGCAAATAAATCATTGCTATTAATCAAGGAATCAATTTGAGATAAAAGATTTTTTGTTTGATTTTGAGGATTATTACTTAAAACTTCATTTTTAATTTGCACTAATAGGTCTTTAGTTTGTATACTTAATGTATTTTTACTTTCTAAAACTAGAGAGTTTTGTACTTGAGTATTTTGAATTTTTGATTCAATAAGTGAACCTTTGTTTACTAAAGAGTTTAATTGATTCGTTAAGTTGGATAAATTTTGTGTTCCTTTATCTGCTAAGGATGTGCTTAGGTTTTGTAATAGTGAAACTAAACTTTTCATATTTGATACTTGATTTGTATTTGATGTTTGACTATTTGGTTCTACTAATTTTGTAATTAAATCACTAATTTGTTTAGATTGAGGAGAATTTACATCTTTTATAATATTTTGAATTTGATTTAATAGTTTATCAAGTCCTGCATTTAAAGTTGTTCCTTTTTGGGTGTTTTGAGCAATCTTTGATTCAAGAAATACTCCTGATTTTCCTAATTGTTCTTTTAAACTATTTGCATCTAGATTTTTTATATCTTTTAAAAAGTTTTCTAATAATGGCTTGAATTTAGCAAGATTACTATTTGAATCTATTTGATTTAAAAGTGTTGTTGTTGATTTTGAGAAAGAGCCTAAATCTTTAAATAAAGAAGAGTTTTTTATCATATTCTCAATTGTTGAGTTTGATTTACCTCCACTTTTTACTTGATCAAATAAATTTTTTAATACTTCACTAGCAGAGCTAGATTTATTCTGCGGCATTTGTTGAAGTGTTTTTGTATCAGCTTCTTTAAGTACAGTTTTAAGAGCTTTATTATCTTTTGGAATAAGTATATTCAATAATGGATTATCTGCAACTAACATAAAAGAAGTATAGCATAAAATGTAAAGTTAAAAAAGAAATAACTCTTAAGTTTACTAGTGGAATATATTATATATTTGTTCTACAAGAAACAAACAGTGAAAACTCTTTAAATATCTTTTTCCCAATTATTCTAAATAATAAAATACATTCTAAATCATATAAATATTACAAATTGCAATAATTTCATATACTATAAAAAACTTTTTGCTATAATCACTTTAATTATAATAAAAAGGTTTATATATATGGAAGAAGTAATTATCTGGCATAATCCTAGATGTTCAAAATCTAGAAATGCTTTAAATTTATTAGAAGAAAAAAATATTAATTCAAAAGTTTATAAATACTTAGAATCAAAACCTACAAAAGAAGAAATCACAAATATTTTAAAACTATTAGATATAACAGCAAAAAATCTTTTAAGAAAAGGTGAAGCCGTTTATAAAGAGTTAAACTTAAAAGAAGAAAATGATGAAAATAGACTCATTGAAGCAATGGTAGAAAATCCAAAACTAATTGAAAGACCAATAATTATAAATGGTAATAAAGCAGTAATTGCAAGACCAATTGAAAATATGGAGTTACTATTAAAGAAATACATGTAAAACAGCTACGAATCAGATATATAAGAGTTTTAGAAAAATTCTTTACAAGAACTGTATCTTTACTAAAATTAGAAAATTTTGATCATGAAAAGTTTAAAGTTAGAACTTTAAAAAATTTTGAAGAGATGAAAAAAGCTCAAGAAATGGATTTATATTCAGCTTATTTAACAGATTTAAAAAACTTTATAGAAAAAACTATGCAGTTTGTAAATGAACATTCAAAATCTTTTGAAAATGAAAGAGCTATATTATTAAAAGATGCAAATCTTCTACAAAAAGAAAGAAATAGTAACTCTTACAGTAAAGATAAACATAAAAATAAAAAATTTGATGATGAATACTAATGGCCAAAGAAGAAGAGTATAAAAGCTTTAAACTTTCAGGAGTTATAAAAAAAGTTCTATACACCAATGAAGAAACAAAATATATAATAGCAGTTTTAGAAAATAATCAAAAGATTTGTGGTGCATATTTTGATACAGATATTGAAAAAATTGTTGGTGAAGAAGTTATATTAAAAGGAAATTGGACTACACATAAAAAATATGGAGTTCAATTTGAGTTTGATACTTTAGAGCTTAAAGAAGCAGAAATATTCTTTTTTTTAACAAAGATAGTAAAAGGTGTTGGTAAAAAATTTGCAAAAGAATTAGTAGATGCTTATAGTGAAGAAGAGTTAGTAAAAATACTAAATGAAAAGCCTGAAGAGTTATTGAAATTTAAAGGTATAAAAGAAAAAAAGCTTAATATGATTGTCTCTTCTTGGCAAAAGTTTAAGCACTTAAGAGAACTTGGTTCCTTTCTTGCCAAGTTTGGTGTAACTTCAAACTTAATTACAAGAATATATTCATCTTTAGGTGAAGTAGATAACTTAATAGAAAAAATTAAAAAAAATCCATATCTTTTAATAAATATAAAAGGAATAGGATTCAAACGTGCTGATGAAATTGCTAAAGCATTAGGAATTGATCCTTTTAGTGAGTTTAGAATCATGGCATGTTTAAACTATACTTTAAGAGAATATTGTGATAACAACGGTAATTCTTCTATTGATAAATTCCATTTATATAAGCTTTTAGATGATTCCTTACGCTTTAGTGATAAAAATGATTTATACGAAGAATCTTTAACAAAAATGTTAGTTGAAGAATATATTTTTGTAACAAAAGAGAATCGTTATGCTCCCTCAATTCTTTATTATGCAGAAAAAAGAATTTTAGAGTTTTTTCAAAGAAGAGAAAATGAACTAAATCGAAAAATTATTGCTTCTTTTGATAATTACTTAGAAAAAAAACAATTAAGCTTAGGCTTTGAGTTAAGTAGTGAGCAAAAAAAAGCAGTTGAGTTAATAAATGAAGGACATAATACACTTTTTTTAATAGGATATGCTGGAACTGGTAAATCAACTTCAAGTAAAGCAATTTTACAGTTACTTGAAGAAGTTGTTTCTTATGATGATATTATAACTATTGCTTTAAGTGGAATAGCTTCTCAAAGAATATCAGATACTACAGGATATGCTTCTGCAACAATTCAATCCCTTTTAGTAAAGCATAAAGAAAAAGATTTCTTCCCTTATAAAGTAATTTTACTAGATGAAGCTTCAATGGTTAATTCAGTTACTTTTTATCAAATTATTTCAAAAATTGATGATGATACAGTATTTATTATTGTTGGGGATGATGGACAATTACCAGCAATTGGAGCAGGAAATATACTAGCTGATTCAATCAAATATGATTTAGCACCAATTTGTAAACTGACAAAAATATATCGTCAAAATGAAAACCAAGCAATTGCTGTTATTGCAAATGATATAAGAAAAGGTGAGGTTCCTAAATATAGTGAAGAATATGAAGATTTTAAATTTGTAAATGTTTCTATCTCAAACTATTATTCACAGAAAAATTCAAACTCCTCAAATGAGTTTGCAGATATAAGAGTTGAAAACTCAGAGCATATTTTAAACAACATCTTAAATATTTCAGCAACTTATATACAGAATTATTTTGATTTAATAAAAGAGAAAAAAATAAACAAAGCTTTAACTTTATTTCAAGTAATTACTCCTATGAAAGGTGGTTTATTAGGAGTTGAAAACTTAAATATGCAACTTCAAAAACTTTTTAATCATACAAAAGGAAAGGCATATTCAACCAAACTTTATGAGTACAAAATAACAGATAAAGTAATTCATATAAAAAATGAAAATATGAGATCCCAGACTATGAGTATGTATAAAAGTGGTTCTAGTGATTTTATAGAAAAAAGAGTATTTAATGGTCAATTAGGACTTATAATAAAGTTAGATTTTGATGAAAATAAATGTATTGTTTTATATCCAAATGATGACATGGTTGTCTTTTATGATTTTGATAATGTTGCCTCATTACTCTCTTTAGCATACTGTTTAACTATTCATAAAACACAAGGAATGGAGTATGAAAATGCTTTAATTCCTATGAGTTTTTCACACTATATCATGCACAATACAAAGCTACTTTACACAGCAATTACAAGAGCAAAAAGAATGTGTTTTATTGTAGGAGAAGAAGAGGCTTTTGTAAGTGCTTGTAAGAAACTTGAAATTACTATTAGAGAGTCTGTTATAAATGATTTATTATCTAAGCCACAAATTAAAAATAAACTAATAGATCTTTAACTAATATTCAAGCAAATCTTTAGTAGTATAACTAAAATTTTTAAGAGGATTATATTTTATGATTACGTGGATGCAAAGACATAAAAGATGGCTTGTGATTACAATTTGGATAAGTACTATTGCGTTTGTAGGAGCTGGTTTTGTTGGCTGGGGTTCTTATGAGTTTGGAAAAGAAGGCGGAACTGTGGCAGTTGTAGCTGATAGAGAAGTTTCTGTTGAAGAATATCAAGAAGAGTATTCAAATCTTTATGATCAATATGCAAGATTATTTGGTAGTACATTTAATAAAGATATGGCAGATAAATTAAACTTAAAAGATATTGCATATAAGCAAGTTATTCAAAAGAATTTAATTTTAACTTATGCAGATTCTTTAGGTTTAGATGTAACAGATCAAGATATTGCTAAAGAGTTATTAAAATATAATGCTTTTATGAAAGATGGGAAATTTGATAAATCTACCTATGTTAAGGTTCTATCACAAAACAGAACTACTCCGGTTAAGTTTGAAGAATCATTAAAAAGAAATATTTTATTACAAAAAGTTCAAGTATTATTTGAAGTTAAACCAAATAGTATTGAAATTGAAAATTTAAATAAGTTACTATTTATTGAAGACGATATTACTTACAAAATTTTAAGTATGAAAGATATTACTGTATCTCCTACTGAAATAGAATTAAAAGAATACTGGAAAGCTAATGAAAATGCATATATGTCAGAAGTTTCATATGTTTTTGAAACAAGTGAAGTTCCATTAGTATCTGCCAATTCAAGTGAAGAAGATATTTTAAAGCATCACAGTAAATTTAGAATAGATTATAAAAAAGAAGATGGAAAAATTAAATCATTTGATGAAGCTAAAGCTCAAGTTATCAAAGAACTAGATAGCAAATTTACTAAAAAAGAAGCATTGAAAAAATATCTTAAAATAAAAAAAGCTGAAGAGACATTAACTTCTTCAAATACTTTAGTTGAAAGTAAACTTCCTTATAGTGCTGATAATAATAAGCAAATCATTGATGCAAAACCAGGTGATTTACTAAAACCATTCTTAGATGGTGATAAGTTTATTATTGTAAAAGTTTTAGCAAAAAATGAATCTAAACCTTTATCTTTTGAGAAAGCATTAGAAGATGTGAAAATTTCATATGAAAAAGTTGCAAAAGCAAAAAAACTTGATGAATTAGCAAATACAGAATTAGAAAATTTTGTTGGAACAGATGTAAAAAGTGTGTCAAGACAATCAATAGATAAAATTGCAGGTTTACAGCCACAAGAAACTGCTGATTTCTTAAGCCAACTATTTTCATCAAGAACAAAATCAGGTACAATTAAAATAAATGATAAAGTTGTATTATTTAGAATTAATGATTCTAAATTAGGAACTTATGATAAATCAAGAGATGAATCTGTACAAAGTACAATTATACAATTACAAAGTGAAGAATTAATGAATAATCTTGTTAAAAGATTAGAAAATAAATACGAAGTACAGTCATCTATACAAACAAAGGAATAACAATTGAATAATACTCTTTTAGCAATTGATATTGGTTCATCTGCAATAACAGCTGTTATTGCAAAGCATGACTTAGAGTCTAATATTAATATCCTTGGTACTGCTGTACAAAAGAGTGAGGGTGTTAATAAAGGCATAATCATAAATATAGAAGAAGCTTCAAAAGCTATTAAAGACGCAATTAATATAGCAAAAAGAAGTACAACAGAAGTTATTGATACTTCTGTTGTTTCTATTTCTGGTTCTTATACAAAAAGCATTAGAAGTTCAGGTTCTGTAAATGTACCAAATGGTCTAATTACTGAAACTGAAATTAATCAAGTAATGCAAATGGCATTATATAATGCAACAATAGTTCCAGAATATGAAGTAGTTCATGTTGTGCCTATTTTCTTTAAAGTTGATGATTCTGTTGATGTTGATAATCCTCTTAACATGAATGGTTCAAGACTTGAAGTTTCTGTGTATATAGTTACTGCAAAAAGAACAGCCCTTACTAATATCAAATCTGCTCTTAAAATATCAGGTGTAGATGTAACCAAATTTGTGTTAGATGGATATGCCTCTGCAATTTCTATTTTAGATGAACAACAAAAAAAGTTTGGAGCAACTGTAATTAACATAGGTTCAACAACTACTGAATTTGTATGTTACAAAGGTAATTCATTAATTTATAATGGATTTATTCCAGTTGGATCAAACCATATAACAAATGATTTATCAGTGATGCTTCACACACCACCAGCAGCTGCTGAGAAAATAAAAACTGAGTATGGTTCACTAACAAAAGATTATTCTTCAGCAACAGATTTAGGTGTAACAAAAGTTAAAATACCTAGAATTGGAGATGAAGAGATGCATTCTGAAATTGCATTAAATCGTATTCAAACAATAATTCATGCAAGAATAGAAGAGATATTAATACTTGTAAAAAACCAGTTAAAGAAAAGTGGAATTTTAGATAATGTAGGTTCTGGAATTGTAATAACAGGTGGAATGAGTAATTTAGAAGGTATTAAAACTCTTGCAATAAAAATTTATGATGGTATTCCAATTTCTTTATCAAATCCTAAAAATATTGAAAATGGCTATATGAGTTTTGATGATCCTAAAATGTCTACGATTGTAGGTTTACTTGTATATTCTTTAGGGATTAATAGAAGTTATGAATTAGACTCAAGTAAGAAACTAATGAAACCAGTTAAAAAACAACAGGTTATTGCTGAAGATAAAGCAATAAACAATAATTCAATTAATACTAAATCTCCTTCTAATAATTATAGAGAAGATTTAAACTTAAAAGATGATCCCACAGTTTTAACGCCTTTAAGAAAAGATAAGAAAAAAGGTGTTTCAAAATTCTGGAGCAAAGTATCGGAGTGGTTTTAATGGATAACTTATTTAAAGTAGATGATATAAAAGTGGACATGCCAAATAAAATTTTATCAGATAATGTAGCTAAAATTGCAGTTATTGGAGTAGGTGGAGGTGGTTGTAATATGATTAACCACATGATTAAAGAAGGTTCTCATAAAATCGATTTAATCGCTGCTAATACTGATTTGCAAGTGTTGCATATTTCAAAAGCACCAAAGAAAATTCAACTTGGACTTAAATTAACTAAAGGTTTAGGTGCAGGAATGAAGCCAGAGATTGGTAGAGATTCTGCAGTTGAATCATATGAAGATATTAAAACAGCACTTAAGGGTGCTGATATTATCTTTATTGCTGCTGGTTTAGGTGGTGGTACAGGAACTGGTGCTGCTGCTATTATTGCAAAAGCTGCAAAAGAAATTGGTGCATTAACTGTTTCTGTTGTTACAAAACCATTTACATGGGAAGGTAAGAAAAGAGCAGGTTTAGCAAATTTAGGACTTGAAGAACTTAAAAAAGTATCAGATTCAATTATTGTAGTGCCAAATGACAGGTTATTAGAAATTATTGATGAAAATGTTGGAATGAAAGATGCTTTCAAAATTATTGATAATATTCTTTTCCAAGCAGTAAATGGAATGTCTGAGGTTATTTTAAATCCAGGTAATTCAGATATTAATACTGACTTTGCTGATGTTAAAACAATTATGCAACATCGTGGTATGGCTTTAATGGGAATTGGAAAAGCGAAAGGTGAAGATGCAGCACAAAAAGCATTAGAAGATGCTATTGACTCTCCTTTACTTGATAAAGTATCACTAAATGGTGCAAAAGGTATTTTAATACATTTTAATATCCATCCTCAAGTATCATTATTTGCTATTAATGATGTTATGGGAACTATTAATGATAGAATGGATTCAAATGCAGAAATTATTTTTGGAACAACTTCTGATTCTACTCTTGAAACTGATGAAGTTAAAATCACAATTGTAGCAACTGGATTTGAATCTAAAAATGATGAACACGAAGAATCTAGTGAAAATACGGAAGATGGAACTCAAAATACTATGTCATCTGCAGATGATAATTATTTAGATGTACCACCTTTAATGAGAGACTACGTAGTACAATATCAAATATAAACTACTAAATAAAAAATGAAGAATTAGTCTTCTTCATTTTTTTCTATAATTACAATATCAAAAGATGTTTGTTGAACGACTAATGCTTTTGTATCTGGAACTACTGCTAAATTATTAATATTTTTAATCTTTACTTTATATGTTTGTATTTCTTCCTCTAATGCTGCTATTCTTTCATTTAACTGTAAAATTACATCAACACCTGCAAGATTAACCCCAAGCTTTCTAGTTAGGGTTAAAACATATTTAATATGGTCTATATCTTTTTGAGAATAGAGCCTAATCTTTCCATTTGTACGAGAAGGAGTTATTAGTCCTTCTCTTTCATATTGTCTTAGTGTTTGAGGATGAATATTTAAAATTTCTGCAACTGCAGAAATTAAAAAAACTGGTTCAATATAACTATTTGTTTCCATTAATCAATCCTTCTTTAATTTTCTGGAAGTTTTTCTTTTAGAGTTTCAATTAAATCTTCATCTAAATCTTCAACTTTTGGTAAAATAATATTTGCTTTTAAATATAAATCACCTTTAACACCAGCTTTTCTATTTAAAACACCAAGCTCTTTAACTCTAAATTTTTGATTTTGCTTAGTATTTTGTGGAACTTTTAAAGTGATATCTTTATGGATAGTTTTTATTTCTACTTTTCCACCAAATAATGCTACTTTTAAAGGGATGTCAAATTTTTTGATTAATGTATCATCTTCTCTTTCATATTCAGGAGAAGGAGCAACATTGATTTTTAAGATTAAATCTCCTCTTTGTCCTTGATAAGATTTTCCTTTTCCTTTTGCTCTAATTTTTTGACCATCTTGAATTCCCTCAGGAATTTTAATATCAAATGAGTCATTATTTAAAGTTACATGTTGTTTACCACCTAAAACAGATACATTAAAGGCAATAGTAAGCTGAGCACTTGTATCTAAGTCTGGTTCATTAAAACCGCCAAAGCCACCTTGAGAGAAACCTCCTCCTCCAAAGCCACCAGCACCTTGACCAAACATTTGTCTTAAAATATCATCTAAATCAGCATTTGATCCTTGTCCTCTTGCAAAGTCGTGGAAATTTTGATCTCCAAACATTGCATCGCCATGTTGGTCGTATTGTAATTTCTTTTCATCGTCACTTAATACTTCATATGCAGCATTTAATTCTTTGAATTTTTCTTCTGCATCTTTATCTTTATTTACATCTGGATGATATTTTCTTGCTAGTTTTCTATATGCTTTTTTTATTTCATCTTTTGATGCATTTTCACTTACTTCTAATGTTTCGTATAAACTTTTAGCCATTTTTTTTCCTATAGTATTTTAAAATAATTGTTAATTTATAAATGTATTATATCTAATACTTGAGTCAAAGTCAATCAAGGTTATTTTTATTTTTAGCAATTATATTGATTAATTGATAAATTTTTATAAAAACTTTAGTGTTTAAGCCTTATTTTCTAAGTATTTAGTTAGGATTTTACTAATTAAAAAAATAGGTATTATAAATGTTTGATAAAGATGAGTGGACGCAAAAAGAGTTATATAAATATTCAAAAGAATTAGAAAAAAATGATATTCAAGTTGTTCTTATTGATACTATTTTAAAGCCACTTGATAGAATAGAAACAATTACTTACAATCCTTATGAGATGAATTTAATGCCAAAAGGCTCTGTTTTCGTCTTTTACTGTGATACTGGAAAAACTACAAAAGAAAGATTATCTTATTATAAAAAGAAATTCCCTAATTATAAATGTATTAGTTTAAGAGGTGGAAGAGGGTACTGGCGACCTAATTATCAACTACTTGATGAAATGGATAAAAATGTTTAAGTTTGAAGAATATGATTATGTAATTATAGGTGCTGGAATTGCTGGAAGTTCTACTGCATATTTTTTATCAAAGTATTCAAATTCAATTTTACTAATTGATAAAAATGAAAATGTAGCTTTTGGAGCAAGTGGAGCAGCTGGTGCTTTTTTATCACCATTATTAGGTAAGCCTAATAAATTTAAAGATTTAATAACAAAATCTTTAAACTTTTCTACCTTATTTTATAAAGAAGTTAATAGTAAATCTTTTGTAAATGACGGAGTATGTAGAATTCCTAAAAATAATGAAGATAGAGAAAAGTTTAATTCTTACAAACCTTATATGGATTTTGAATATAAAGAGTTTGAAGATGGATATTTTTTTAATATTGGTTCATGGATTAATCCATCAGAGATTTGTGAATTACTAACAAAAGATATTAAAAAAAAGTTAAACTATGATGTAGTTTCAATTGTAAATGAAAATGAATCATGGCTTTTAAATAATGAAATAAAAGCCAAAAAATTAATACTTTGTACTGGTGCAAATACAAAATTAATCAAAGAAAAATATTTTGATATTAGAGCTGTATGGGGTCAAAAAATAGATGTTACAACAAAAACTTGTGTAGATTTTAACTATCATAAAGAGTGTTCTCTTTCAAAAGCTTTAAAATTAGAGAATAAAGATTTATATAAAGTGTCAATAGGTGCTACACATCATAGATTTGATTGTGATAAAAATATTTGTAATTATTGTGTTGAAGTTGCAAATCTTAATAAAGATTGTTCTAATTGTTATACAAAAGACATTACAAATAAAGATTCAGAAAAGTTAATAGATTTAGCAAATGATATTATGAAGTTAGATGATGTAAATGTTATTAATGTTAAAATTGGAGCAAGAGCTTCAAGTACGGATTATTTTCCTATGATTGGAAAACTAATTGACTCAAAAAGGAGTTTTGATAAATTCCCACATTTAATAAATGGTACACATATAAAAGAAGAGATATTAGAAAAAATAGATAATCTTTTTGTTCTTAATGGTGTTGGTGGAAGGGGTTTTGTTTTATCTCCTTATTTAGCTAATGAATTAGTTGAAAATATAATACATAATAAAAAAATTGATGATACAATATCGACTTATCGTTTATTTAAAAGATGGGCAAAAAAACAAAAAAATCAATAATTAAAATAATAGGAATACAATTAATGGCAAATGTTTTAAAAATAGTTTTTTTAGCAATTATGGGATTTGGTTTATTAGTATATATAACTGCACCTAAACAAGTAAATAAAGATATAGAAGTTAATAAAAATATTAAATTAAATACTTCTTTATTTCCAAGTCATTTTGAAGTTATTGGTGTTGGTGGATATATGAAAAAGAAGGATTTATTTAAATCAAATAGAAAATATATTATTGTATTAAACCATGATGCCCTGTCTCTTATCGAGCCTTTAAAAAGTGTAAATAGAAATGATATTGTATTAGTTGCTAACATATCAAAAACTCCATGGTTTATTAAAAAGCTAGCAGTAAATGGAAAACTAGAAGAGTTAAATAGAAACTCTAAAATTCCTATGGTAAATGACACAAATGGAAGTTTTATTAAATTACTTAATATTTCAGATGATACTCAAACTAAATATTTTATTTTTAAAATTAATGAAGATAATTCTATAGTTAAGTTAAAAGAAGCAGAAGTAAAAAAAGATGCTTTAGAGTTTGGTATTACTAAAGAAGAAGCTAATAAGTATATTGAAACCTTAATAACTTATTTAAAATAAACAATTTAAATAATAATATATATAAAGTTCCTATAGTAAAAATTAGTAATACATGAATTACATAGGGTATATATGAAAAATTTTGTTTTAAAAGATTTGATATATATGTTATTGGTGTAATAAAAATATTCCCAATTATAGTTGAAGTTTCTAAACTTATAAAAGTGTAATAAGTGCAATTGAGATGCTAATAATAAATGTTAATAGTTTCATTAATAATCCTTTATATTAAAAATATTTTATAATATAAAAGTTTATTAATTGTGTAATTTGATTTTATATACTTATACTTTAGTTGGCTTTTTTTCTAAGTTATAAAAGTAATTTGTTGCTTCAACAAAACCATCTACTGAACCACAGTCAAACCTTTTACCTTCAAATTTATATGCAAGAACCATGCCATTTTTTGCTTGTGCACAAAGAGCATCAGTAATTTGTAATTCTCCATTTTTCCCAGGTTTTGTATTTTTAATTATTTCAAAGATTTCTGGAGTTAATATATATCTTCCAATCACTGCAAGATTTGAAGGTGCTTTATCATTGTCTGGTTTTTCAATCATATTTGAAACAATATGAACATTATCTTCCATAATTTTACCTTCAATAACACCATACTTATGGACATCTTTTTTAGGTACTTCCATACAAGCAACAATACAACACTTATATTTTTCATAAAGTTTAACCATTTGAGTTAAAACTCCATCTCCTTTTGGGTTTATACATAAGTCATCTGCTAAAATAACAGCAAAAGGACTTTGCTCTCCTACTAAAACCTTTCCTTTATAAATAGCATCTCCTAAACCTTTCATCTCATTTTGTCTTGTATAAGTAAAGGTACATTTATCAATAATATTTCTAATATCTGCTAACATCTTTTCTTTTGAAGAACCCTCTATTTGATGTTCAAGTTCGTATGAAATATCAAAATGATCTGTAATAGCTCTTTTCCCTCGTCCTGTAATAATCGACATTACATCACATCCAGCTTCCATAGCTTCTTCAACCCCATACTGAATTAGTGGTTTTGTAAGTACTGGTAACATCTCTTTTGGCATTGCCTTTGTTGCTGGTAAAAACCTTGTCCCATATCCTGCTGCTGGGAATAAACATTTTGTTATATCACTCATTTTTTCTCCTTAATTTTTATATTTTTCCCTTAAGCCACATAATTTGATATGGCTCAAGTGTTATTGTTAATTCTTTTTTTTCTGTACTTTCATCACAATAATTAGAACTTAAAATATCACATAGTGGAAGTTTTATATTTTTTGGTAAGTTTATTGTCACTTTTTCATTAGAATAATTGTTTAATGAAAGTATTCGGCTAGTTTTTTCAATATTAAATTTATCTATTGCAAAAACTCTTTTATCTAATGTTAAAAACTCAAATTCACCAAAAGGATTAAAGGCTTCTTCATTTATTCTAATAGAAATCATTCTTTTGTATGAATCAAAAATAGTTTTAGCTAAGCTTCCTAGAGTTGATAACTCTTTTTCTAACCAATCGATATTATATTTTTCTCTATTTATTGTTCTATTTATTCCTGAGTGTTTAACTCCATCATGATAGTTTTGTGAACCTACAATTGAATGGAAATAAATTCCAGGAACACCAGGCATTGCTAAAACTGTTGCCTGTGTTACAAGCATACGTTTAATTCTAAGTAATTGATCTTCTTGTGGATTTGTTAGTGCATCAATATAACTACAATTTAACTCATAAGGTGTTTTGCTACCATCTTCTTCTGCTCTATATGAAACTAAACCTCCATTTTTTTGAACATTTTGAACAATATCGTCCACTTCTTTATCGCTTAATAATCCTTTAACTGGTCTTAATCCAATACCATCATGACTTGCTGTAAAGTTAAAGAAACATACTTTATTACTTGGAAGTTTTAATGTTTTAGCCCATGAACTTAACTTTTCTGTATTTGAATGAATAATAGAGTTTAATAATAATGGTGGTAATGCAAAGTTGTAAACCATTTGAGCTTCATCCTCTCCACTTCCAAAATATGAAATATTTTCATGATGAGGAACGTTTGTTTCTGTTATTATGATAACTTCAGGTGCAACTTCATGTAAAATATCTCTCATTAATTGTATTAATTCATGTGTTTGAGGTAAGTGAACACACTGTGTGCCTATCTCTTTCCAAATGAAAGCAATTGCATCAAGTCTAATTAGTGTTGCTCCTTTTTCAATATAAAAGAACATTGCATCTAAAACACTACATAAAACTTTGTAACTTTTATAATTTAAGTCAACTTGGTCTTTACTAAAAGTAGTCCATATATTATGTATTTTTCCATCATCATCTAAGTATTCATGTAAAAGAGGACTAGCTCTTGGCCTTACTACTTTACTTAAATCAATTGTAGGGTCAAGCTCAATAAAAAAATCATCATACTCCTTATCCCCCGCTAAATAGGCTTTAAACCATAAAGAAAACTGTGATATGTGGTTAATTACTCCATCAACCATTATTCTATAATCAGCTGATAATTGTTCAACTTCTCTCCACGAACCCATATGCGGATCAACTTCTTTATAATCAACTACTGAAAAACCATCATCTGAAGAGTAGGGATAAAAAGGAAGAATATGAACTGAGTTTACAACACCTTTTAAATGATTATCCATAAACCCGTTTAATGTTTGAAGCGTTGCTTCACTATTTTTTGAAACTTGATCTCCATAAGTTATTAAAATAATATCTTTTTGACTTAAATGATATTCTTTTGAATTTATAGTTTTTTTATATTTGTTAATTAATTTTTCAATACCTTTATACGCATCATTAGCTGTTTGTTTGGGATATAGTTTTTCTAATCTTTTATTTATGTTTTCATTCATTCGTTATCCTTTTTAACATAACGATTAAATTTATCAGAAAAATCAGGTAATACTGATCTTACAGTTATCCAAGGAGATAAAGAAGGTATTCCCATTGGGTCTTCATAGTATTCTTCTGATGCTTCTTTAATAGCTGTTTGAAAAACTTCAACAGCATTTATCTCTTTTTCTCTAACATAGTTTAAGCCATTTATTTTACTAAGAGCATTATATTTTGATATTTCAAATCTTGATTCTTGAAAGTAGGTTGCAAGAAGAGTTTTAAATGTTGAAGTTGAGAAAACAACACCTTCTTGTGCCATTACTCTAAAAATAGTTTTTGCTATATCATTTGCCATTTTATAAATACCACCACCAGATTCTTCTGAACCTAGTTCTTGATGTTTATGTTCATATGTATCCATAATTTGAGTTTGACATATTCTTCTATTAGATGTGTTTTTATAAACTTCACTTAATGTTGATACTTCTAATCCCCAAGTAGGAGAAATAGCAATACCTCTTCCCATTGATCTAATAAATGAGAACTCTCCTGATAATGCATATCTAAAACTTTCCATATATTCTAAGTATCTACTTTGTCCATGTATCTTTTTTAAAGAGTTAATAAGTGGGCTATAAAGAAGTCTTGTAGCTCTTCCATGGAGTTTATTAGTAACTCTTGAGTAATAACCTTTATTAAACTCAAAATCAAGAGCTGGGTGAATTATTGGATAGAAAAGTCTTGCAGGAATTTCTCTTGAATAATTTACAATATCACAATCATGAAGAGCAAAAGCATAAGCATCTTTATCTGCTAAACCATAACCTAACATTGTCCATACATTTCTTCCTTTTCCTGGTGTATCAAGACCTGGAAAACCTTCTTTTGTGAGTTCAGAATATAACTCTTTAATCCTAGGTCCATCATTCCATAGAACATCAACTTTACATGGAAGTTTTGACATTAGTACTTTTACTTCTTCAAATTGTTCTTTATTTGCTTGATCAAGACCTAGTATAATTTTATATAAATATTTTATATTCTTTAATTCATCAATAATCTTGTGCATAGCTGGTGTTTGAAATTCTGAATATAAAGCAGGTAATAAAAGAACCATTCTTCTTCTTTTGCTAAATTCTAAAAGTTCCTCTTCTATATCTTCTAAACTTCGCTCACCTAAATTTTGAAGCGTTGTAATTACACCGTTTTGAAAAAAATCTGACATTTATTGCTCTCCTTTTTCTATATATATTATTATTACATCTAGCATATTATTATGACTAGGTCCTGTGTTTATTAAATCATTAGTTTTTTCAAAGAATTCATTTGAATTAAAACTTTTTAAATACTCTTTAATATCAAGATTTAATAATTCTGCTTTTTTTAAACTATTATTATCAATAATAGCTCCAGCACTATTTGAGTTTCCATCAACTCCATCACTTGCCGCACTTAAAATTGTAATTTTTTTATCTTTTGGAAATCTATCTAGGAATGATAAAACAAGATGTTGGTTTCTTCCACCTTTTCCATTTGAAGTAACTTTTACTAAAGCTTCTCCTCCAAAAATAAAACATCCTTCTTTTTTTGTTTCAATAAACTGTAGTAAATCATTTATTACTATATTTACGTCATCTTCTATTTTTTTATCTATAATTACAGCTTTGATATTTTTTATTTCAAGCTCTTTTTTTATATCTGTAAGTAATATTTCATTTGAGGCTACTATAAAATGTTCAATATTGTCTTTTTGAGTTTTAGGAGTATCTTTGATTTTTCCAAGTTCTCCTAATTGTAAATATGCTTTGACTTTTTTAGGTATATTTTCAAGTAATTCATACTCTTTTAAATAATTTATTGCAGTTTCAAAGTTTGAACTATCACAATATAAAGGAGCAGAGCCAATAGCTTCTAAATCATTTGTAATAACATCACTTAAAACTAAAACTATTCCTCTTGCTTTACAATTTGAGACTAATCTTCCACCTTTTACTTGAGATAAATGCTTTCTAATACAGTTCATCGCAACTATAGGCATAGATCCTTTTATCATAAGATCTGTTGTTTCTTGAAACTCTTCCATTGATATCTCATCAACAGGTAATTCAACTAATGCTGAAGTTCCACCTGAAAGTAAGTAAATAAAAAATTCATCTTCTTCTAAACTTTCAATTGCATCTTTTAAGTGCCTTGCAGCAAGTAAACTTTTTTCACTAGGAATTGGATGACTACTTTGTAGGTAAGTTAAGTTATCTTTATTTAGATTATTTTCATAAGGGCCTACAAGCACAGCATTTTCTATTTTTTCTTCATATTGTGCATATATTGTTTTAGCCATACTTAAAACAGCTTTTCCAGAACCAAAAAGATGTATTTTTTTATCTTTAGCTAAAGAAATAGTTTTCTTGTTAATAAGAATTTTATCCTCTTTAAAAATACATTTATTATCAATAAGTTTAGATGGTTCAATATTTTTTAAAACATTAAAAAATGAATCTGTTAGTATCTCTTTTACTTGCATAAAATTCCTTTTAAAGCTTCATTCCAACCTTTTGGTCCAATATCTTGTGTTTTTATAAGATTTTTTTTATTATAATCAATAAATGTTCCATTAACTTTTTTAATAAGAATTGAAATATCTGAAACATCAAGCATTGTTTTGTCATTTTCTCCATCACCCAATGCAATAGTTTTAAACTTTTTATTATATTTCTCCTCATAAATATTTTTAAGTTTTAAAACAGCATGAGCTTTATCTTGGTCTTTTGTAATTAGATGATAAAATCTACCACCTTTAACAATGTCAAATCCTTCTTTTAAACTTACTTGTCTTAGCTTCTCAATATTTGATTCCTTTTCTATTATAAAAGGCTCAGTAAAATCTCTTTTTTTTGCTAATTTTGAATTTTCTATATTCAGTCCAGTAAGACTAGAAATTACTTTGTCATTCATATCAAAAAAACTTTTAATATTAAATGTTTCTCTATACTGATTAATAAAGCATAATGTTTCACTATATGTTTTACCCATATTAATTTGTTTAAAATCTTCATCTTCAGGTAAGAAAATACCTGCACCATTTTCAACAATAAAAGGGTAGTTTATATCAAGTTGTTTTCTAAGTTTTAGAATCTCTTGTTTTGTTTTACTTGTAACTATAATTAATGGGATATTATTTAACTTGATATATTCAAGCATCTCTTTTGCATCTTCTGTGCTATATGTATTATGATCAAGTAATGTTCCATCTAAGTCTGTAAATATAAGGTAATTTTGTTTTTTTGTTTGTAACATAATTTAGTTTATCAAATAAATATAAATATTTTAATTCTAAACTGTATAAAAAATATATATTTTTCTGATTAGTTTATAAGCAGGGTGTATAATAATTGAAAGTATTTAATAAAGTAAAAAAAATTATTTTTTACTTTATTCATAAGAGAGTTTAATCAGTTTTTCCAGTAGCTACATTAACTTTACCAATAGCACATGATACAAAGCTTTTAGCTGTTGTTGTAGCTTTTTGTAAGCTAGATAGTTCATCACTTGATAAAGGATATCCTAAGGCTCTTAATTTTAATTTTAATGCTTCTCTTTTCTCTTCTTCTAATTCTAATGTTATTTTTCGTGGATAAACATCTAAATCTACTAAAACTTCACCAAATTCTTCTTTTAATGATGAGATTAAAGTATTAGCACATCCACCACATTTTACATTTTCTACTTCAAACGTTTGTTTCATATGTATGCCTTTTATTATATTTTAACTATTAATTAAAAAACTTAGATTCTAAAGTATCTACTAATTCTTGTACTGAATTTATAGATTTTTTAAATTGTGCTTCTTGTTTTTTATCTAAATTTAATTCAATAATTTTTTCAATACCATTACTTCCTAACATTACAGGAACACCACCTACAATATCTTTGTACCCATATTCTCCTTCTAAAAGTACAGCACATGGATATATTTTCTTTTGGTTATGTAGTATAGCTTCAACCATAAGTGAAGTTGCATGAGCTGGTGCATAATATGCAGAACCAATTTCAAGTAGTTTTACAATTTGTAAACCACCATTTTTTGTTTTTGTAACAATTTCTTCAATTTCTTCTTCTGCTAATAATTCACTTAAAGGAACTCCTGCGACAGTTGAATAGTTTGGAAGAGGTACCATATCATCACCATGTCCTCCCATAACAGAAGATTCAATTTGTCCTGCTCCATATCCAAGTTTCTCTAATATAAAGTGACTCATTCTAGCGGAATCTAAAATACCTGCCATTCCAATTATTTGATTTTTTTTGAAACCAGAACTTTTTAGTGCAGAATATACCATCGCATCTAGTGGATTTGAAACTATTATAATTATTGCACCAGGAGCATTTTCTTTTATATCTTCAATTACACTTTTCATAATTTTTGCATTTGTAAGAAGTAAATCATCTCTACTCATACCAGGTTTTCTAGGAATTCCAGCTGTTACAACTATTACATCACAACCTTTTAAATCACTTCCATCTTGTGCAGCAGTTACTAATGTATGTGATTTTGCAGCATTTGCTGCTTGAGATATATCTAAAGCCATTGCTTGTACAATATTTTCTCTAATATCTTTTAAAACTACTGTAGAGCAGATACCTTTATTTGCTAAAGTATAAGCTAAAGTAGAACCAACATTACCAACTCCAACTATACCAACTTTTTTATTTACCAAGATATGTCCTTAATGTTTTTATAACTTAATTATATCAATTTTAAATTTAATACAATTAAATCATATTAATTATAAATAAAAAAAGGCAAGACATAAATGTCTTACCTTTTTAAATAAAACAAATAAATTTGTTTATTTTAATTTATCCAATAATTGAATTTAAAGTTGCAGATGGTCTCATTGCACTAGAAACTAAATCATCATTTGGTAAATAATATCCACCCATGTCAATTTCTTTTCCATGACCAGCTACTAATTCAGCAACAATTTTATCTTCGTTTTCTGTCATTGCTTTTGCAATTGGAGCAAATTCTGCAGCTAAATCAGCATCAGTAGTCTGCGCTGCTAATTCTTGAGCCCAGTACATTGCTAAATAGAAGTGAGAACCTCTATTATCAATTGAACCTAATTTTCTAGCAGGTGATTTGTCATTTAAAAGGAAAGTTCCAGTTGCTTTATCTAAAGTATCAGCTAATACTTTTGCTTTAGCATTATCTTGAGTATTTCCTAAGTGCTCAAATGAAGCAGCTAGTGCCATAAATTCACCTAATGAATCCCATCTTAAGTAAGCTTCTTCTTGGAATTGTTGAACGTGTTTAGGAGCAGATCCTCCAGCACCAGTTTCAAATAATCCTCCACCTTTCATTAATGGAACGATTGATAACATTTTTGCAGATGTTCCAAGCTCTAAAATAGGGAATAAGTCAGTGTTGTAATCTCTTAAAACATTTCCAGTTACAGAAATAGTATCTAAACCTTTTCTCATTCTTTCAACAGAAGTTTTTGTAGCATCAACAGGTGCAGCAATAGAAATATCTAAACCAGTTGTGTCATGTTGTGGTAAGTAAGCATTAACTTTTTTAATCATTTCAGCATCATGTGCTCTGTTTTCATCTAACCAGAAGATTGCAGGAGTATCAGATAATCTAGCTCTAGTAACTGCTAATTTAACCCAGTCTTGGATTGGAGCGTCTTTTGCTTGACACATTCTGAAAATATCACCTTCTTCTACGTCAAATACAAATACATCATTTCCATCTTTGTCAATAACTTTGATTTGACCATTAGCTTGCGCTTGGAAAGTTTTGTCATGTGAACCATATTCTTCAGCTTTTTTAGCCATAAGTCCAACATTTGGAACAGTTCCCATTGTTTTTGGATCTAATGCACCATTTTCTTTACAATCATCAATAACTGCTTGGAAAGATCTAGCGTAACATCTATCTGGAATCATTGCTAATGTATCTTCTTCTTGGTCATCAGCATTCCACATTTTACCACCACCTCTAATCATAGCAGGCATAGATGCATCAATAATAACATCAGAAGGTACATGTAAGTTAGTAATTCCTTTGTTTGAATTAACCATTGCTAATTTAGGTTGACTCGCATATACAGCTTCAATATCAGCTTCAATTTCAGCTTTTTTATCTGCATCAACTTGGTCTAATTTAGAGTATAAGTCACCTAAACCATTGTTGAAGTTTACACCTAATGAATCAAATAATTCACCGTGTTTAGCTATTAAGTCTTTGAAGTATACTTTTACTGCAAATCCAAACATAATTGGATCAGATACTTTCATCATTGTAGCTTTTAAGTGAAGAGATAATAATACTCCTCTTTCTTTAGCTTCATCAATTGATTTTTGGTAGAATTCTTGTAATGATTTTGCGCTCATTACAGTTGCATCAATAATTTCACCAGCTTCTAAAGGAGTTGATGCTTTTAATACAGTCTCTTCTCCAGCTTCGTTGAAGAAAGAAATTTTAACGTCATTTGCTTCAGTCATAGTTGTTGCTACTTCTGAACCATAAAAGTCATTTTCACTCATGTGAGCTACATCAGTTTTTGAATCTTTTTTCCATTCACCCATTCTATGAGGATTGTTTTTAGCATAATTCTTAACAGCTCCTGGAGCTCTTCTATCTGAGTTACCTTCTCTTAATACTGGGTTAACAGCAGAACCTAAAATCTTAGAGTATCTAGCAGAGATTTCTTCAGATTCATCATAGTTAGGTACATTGTAACCTTTTTCTTGTAATTCAGCAATTGCTGCTTTTAATTGAGGAATTGAAGCAGAGATATTTGGTAATTTTACAATATTAGCTGTTGGATCTTGTGTTAATTCACCAAGTTCCGCTAAATGATCACCGATTTTTTGATCTTCAGTTAAGTTCTCAGGGAAGTTTGCAAGAATTCTTCCTGCAAGAGAGATATCTTTTGTAAGCATTTCAATACCAGAACTTTTTGTGAAAGCTTTGATAATTGGTAAGAAAGAGTATGTTGCTAATGCTGGCGCTTCATCAACTTTTGTGTAAATGATCTTTGACATGTTATTTCCTAAATTTTAATTTTTATGATGTCAATATCATATCACTAATTAAATTCATGATAAATGAAATTTATAATTTAAAATATGTCAAAAATATGTTTGTTTCAATTTTGCACAATTGTTATTTTACATTCATCCATAAATCTTTAATAGATGTGGGCTTCTGCTTGCTTACATCGGTATTCATGATTGTTTTAGCTTCTTTATCAATCTTTGTTTCAACAGCTTTAATTTTAGTGTAACTTTTTTTAACACCTCTATTTGCATTTATGTTATTTACGTGTTCTTTGTAACTTTTCGCAAATTTATGTAAACCAGTTTTGTTATTTCTTACAAAGTATAAATATCTACTTTTTACAGGGAAAATTGCAGCTTTTATCGCATTTAATCCTACTGCTGATACTGGATTTTTTGGTAAACCTCTATATTTGTAGGTATTGTATGAACTATCATCTTCTCTAATTCTTTTGGCTGTTATTTTAGTATGGGCATATTTACCATAATTTAAAGTACCATCCATTTGAAGCTTCATACCTTTTTTTAATCTATTGTGAATAACACTTGATACTATTGGCATTTCATCTATTGTTGCTGATTCTTTTTGAATAATAGAAGCAAGACTTATGTAGTAATACCATTTCTTTTTATCATAAATACCAAATATTTTTTTAGAAAATGCTTCGTACTTTTTACTTGTTTGTGATAAAAGATAAAGCATTAAATGATCTTCTTTCATTCCATAAGGTAAAGAATAGGTATCAGCTAAAATATTTCCATCAGCTTTATAGGCATGTTTATTATATACTTCCCAAAGTTTTTTTTCTGATAAGTTAAATTTCTTAGCTAGTTTTTTTATTAAAATATAGTTTGTCTCACCTGGAACTAAAGTGATTGTTTTTAAAGCTGCTTTTGAAGTAGTAAGCTTATATAAAAAATCCATTTTTGTAAGTTCATTTTGATTTATGTCTAT
>NYWO01000107.1 GCA_002685075.1 Arcobacter sp. | reverse complement strand
TGTCCATAGAACATATAAGCATTAAATTTTTTATTTTGTCTTAAATGATTATCAAATTCGTTTTTATACATAGGGTATATCTTATCCTAAGTTATCTTTTAATAAAATTCATCTAAACACGCAAACATATAAAAAGGTTATTGATGTATAAAATAGAACTTCCACTTCTTGGCTTTGAAGATATAAAAGAACTGGAAATAAAATCTCTTGATGAAAACTTTCTTACAATTGAGTTGAACAATAATAAGAATCTAAACATTAATCTTGTTAATATTGATTACTTCAAAAAAGATACGTTTAATTTTGATATTAGTGATGATATTTTAGAAAGAATGCAAATAAAAAATAGAGATGATTTTAAAATATTTTTTACAGTTGTTATGCAAAAACCAATTGAAGATTCTATTGTTAATCTTGCTGCTCCAATTTTAATAAATGAAAAAGAGAAACTAATTGGCCAATATGTTATAAAAAATAGAATTCCAAAACTACTTACTACTTTAAACCAGAATAGTATTTAAATACTATTCTTCATCTTTTTTACAACTACACAAAGAGTAAACGAACCCTTTACGTAAGCTTCACAAAGAAATCCTATAATATAACTACAAAATATAACACAGAATATAAAAGAGGATTTAAAAATGAAAAGATTAACAACAACAATTATAGGATTAAGTTTATTAGCAGGAAGTGCATTAAGTGCAGAAGAAAAATTCGCAAGTTTTTACCCAGTAGAAGATAATGATACGCCAAGTTATTTATTGTCAAATACACATGATTCTAAAGCATACCAAACATTAGCAAAAGTATCAACAGTAGAAGATAATGTATTTGCTTCTTTTTACCCAATTGAAAATAGTGATACACCAGATTATTTAGTAAGCTTTAGTGATAATAAAGGAGAAGTTTTCCAAACATTGGCAAAGTCAGGGATTCAACACTGTACACTAACAGCATTTTATCCAGAAGAAGGTCTTGATACAAGAGTTCAAACTTCTTGTTAATTAGAACAAAAAATTAAATTATAAAAAATACTATAAATTTTAAATAAAAAAAGGGAAGATATTTTATCTTCCCTTTTTTAATGCTTATTAATACTTAATACTAGCAATTATTTGTTTTGTTACAATATCCACTTCTTTAATTTTTACTTTTAATTTTGTAAAAAGCTTCTGACCTTTCATATTATCAATAGTTACTTTTAATCCAGAAATAGCATCATAAGAAACTGCTTTATTTCTATCTGTATCTACAATTTTTACTTTAATCATTTGCCCAATATTATCATTTGCCCATCTTGCATATTTTCTATCTTCATAATCCCAAACTAATTGATCTACTTTTCTTTCATTTAATGATATATGCTCACATATCTCATCTATGTTTTTTGGTGTTTGCTTAGATTTTAACATTCTATGTAATACTAAATCTGAATATCTTCGTATAGGAGAGGTAAAATGTGAGTAAGAAGAGAAACCTAAACCAAAGTGTCCAAGATTTTTTGAGCTATATTTAGCTTGAGTTTGTGACTGAATAATAAGTTCATCTATTTCTTCACTCATCATAGAAGTTTTAGCTTTCTTTTGAATATGAGTAATTGTTTCATGAACATCACTTTGTACTTTTACTTTAACCCCTAAAATATTTACATCATCAACTAATCTTGAGATTGATTTTAAAGATGGCTCTTCATGTATTCTATAAATTCCTACTGTATTTACTTTTTTACTAGCTTCAATATTTGCTAAAAGCATACACTCTTCAATTAATTGATGAGATGGTGTTGAACTTTCACTCTCAACAGCTACAACTTTGAAGTTTTTAAGTTTTTGACGTAACTCAGTAGTTCTAAAATCATAACCTTTTTCTAATCTCTTAGCCCTAAAACTTTTGGTAACTTCATATAAAGGAAGTAAATAATCAAAAATTGTTTTTTCAACACTTGAGTACTGATCTAAATGTCCTTGTAAAACTCTATCAATTCTTCCATAAGAGAACTTTTTATGTGAGTTAATAATAGCTTCAAAAAGTTGTGCTTTTTTTGCTTTTTTATTTTGTAAATCTAAATATATCTTAAAAACAAAAGAGTATCTGTTAACTCCTTCTTTCAAAGAACACATATCTTCACTAAGTTCATTTGGAAGCATTGGCAATACTTTTCCAGGTAAATAAACTGAAGTTGATTTTAAAAAAGCAAGTCTATCAAGAGCACTTCCCTCTTTTACAAAATAGGATACATCTGCAATTGCTACATATAATACTTTTTCTTCTTCATCATAATAAATAGCATCATCATGATCTTTTGCAGAGTTTGGATCAATAGTACAAAAAGGAAGATGTGTTAAATCAACTCGTTCATTTTTATCATCCATCACAGCATCAACTTCTAAAGGCTTTTGTAATCTTATTTCTTCATGATATAAATGTAATGAAATTAATTCATCAATTTTAGGGTCTTGAATATTTCCTAAGTTTTTTACTAAATCTAAAGATTGATTATCAACTAAAAGAACATCACCTTCCTCATATTTATTTGCACCTTTGTTTTCTAACTTTATATTTTCTTTTACTGTGTAAAAAGATTTCTCTTTTATATAAACTAAAATATCATTCTTTTTTCCATCTAAAATTTCAATAATATTAGCTTTGATTCTAGATCTAGGATTAAAAACTCTTTTAGCTAGAACTAAATCTCCATTATAAGCACCATTTAAATTATCAAACTCTATTTTAATATTTTTATGCTCACTTACTAAATCTTCTAATATTACTAAATTCTTTCCTACATTAACAATTGCAACTTTATATTTAGAATTAAGTTCAAAAGAATCATCATCTAATTTTATAATAATCCCTTTTTTTATAAATTTCTCAATTTCTATTAATTCAATTTTTGAAAAAGTGTTATCTTGTGTTTGTATCTTTGTAAAAAGCTCTTTTAGCAATTTTATTCCTTGTATATATATCTTGTAATCCTAGCTAAAATATGTTAAGTATTACACCTTTTTATATCAAATTACCAAGATTTTAACTTTTTTTCAGTATAATCTCTAAAAATTTTACTAGAGGGACATAATAATGGCATTAAATGTATACTATGACAAAGATTGTAATATCGAGTTAATCAAATCAAAAAAAGTAGCAATGATTGGATTTGGATCACAAGGACACGCACACGCAGAGAACTTAAGAGATTCTGGTGTTGAAGTTATTGTTGGTTTAAGAAAAAATGGTTCTTCATGGGCTAAAGCTGAAGCTAAAGGTTTCACAGTTAAAACTGTTGCAGAAGCAACTGCTGGTGCAGATGTTGTTGTAATTTTATTACCTGATGAAAATCAAGCTGATATCTGGGATAACGAAATCAAAGATAACTTAAAAGATGGTGCTTATGTATCATTTGGACACGGTTTTAACATTCACTATGGAAGAATTTCTCCAGCAAAAAACATTAACGTAATGATGGTTGCTCCAAAAGCTCCAGGTCATACTGTAAGAAATGAATTCACTAAAGGTGGAGGAATTCCTGACTTAATCGCAATTCACCAAGATGCATCTGGAGATACTAAAGATGTAGCATTATCATACGCTTCTGCAATTGGTGGTGGTAGAACTGGTATTATTGAAACTACTTTCAAAGATGAAACTGAAACTGATTTATTCGGAGAGCAAGCTGTATTATGTGGTGGAGCTGTATCTTTAGTTCAAGCTGGATTCGAAACATTAACTGAAGCTGGATATGCACCTGAAATGGCATACTTCGAGTGTTTACATGAATTAAAATTAATCGTTGACTTAATGTATGAGGGTGGAATTTCTGATATGAGATATTCTATTTCTAATACTGCAGAATACGGTGATTATGTATCTGGAAAAAGAGTTATCAATGATGAGTCTAAAGCTGCTATGAAAGAAATCTTAAAAGAGATTCAAGATGGTAGTTTTGCAAAAGACTTTATCTTAGAAGGTCAAGCTGGATACCCAAGAATGAACGCTGAAAGAGCAAATGCTAAGCTTTCATTAATTGAAAAAACTGGTAATAACTTAAGAGAAATGATGCCTTGGATTTCTTCAAGCAAAATCGTTGATTTAGACAAAAACTAGTATTAAAATAAGAAGAGTTTTCTCTTCTTATTTACTTTCTTAAATTATGAGTAAAAAACAAAATAAACGTAAAAAATCATCATCTACAGTTTCAAAATCTAAATTAGTAAAAATCTTTCTACTAATATTTTTATTTGCATTTATAGCAAGTGGTCTAAGCTACTTTATAATGAAGAATGAAAATCTAAATTCAAATAAAAATATTAATAATATACTTGAACAAGAAAAAAAACAAACTACATCTCAAGCTACAAAAGAACTAAAAAAATTTCAAGATGAAAAATTAGGTGAGTATTTTGATAAGCTAGAAACTCCAAAAGAAAAGTTTGAAGAAGATACTGACGAATTAAAAAAAGTTCATATTGATGAAGAAATAAAACCTGAAATAAGAGAAATTAAAAAACAAGAAGATAAAAAGAAAGAGCAAATAAAAAAAGAAGAACCAAAACAAATACTTAATACAAAAAGTAAGAAAGATTTATATACTTATAGCAATAAATCTAAACCAAAACTTGCAATTATCATTGATGATGTAAGTAGTAGTAAACAAAAAAAAGCTATTTTAGATATTGGATACAACGTAACTATGGCTTTTCTTCCTCCTCAAAAAGGCCATTCAAATTCTGCAAAAATTGCACAAGACTTACCTGTTCATATGATTCACTTTCCTATGCAAGCCTCACCTAAATTTAAATCAAAAGAGATAATAACATTAAATATAACTGACTCTTATGAAAAAATTGAAGGTATTGTAAAAAGATTAAGACAGCAATATCCAAAAGCAAGATATACAAATAACCATACAGGTTCAGTATTTACACAAAATGAAGCAGCAATGGATAAGCTATTTCGTGCATTAAAAAAATATAACTTTGTATTTGTAGATAGTAGAACAACGGCTAAAAGTGTTGCTAAAAAATATGCTAAAAAATATGGTATGCCATATATTGTAAGAAATACTTTTCTTGATAATGAAAGAAACTTTAAATATATTCAAAATCAATTAAAAAAGGCAATAAAAATTGCAAAAAAACGAGGTTATGCAATTGCAATTGGACACCCTTACTCTATGACTATAAAAGTTCTAAAAGAATCAAAACATCTACTACAGGGTGTTGAACCAATATTTATAAATAAACTTCCTTATCTTTAAGCTTTTAAATATATAATAAAATATATTATTATATAAATATTTATAAGGCTTTTTATGATTCAAGAACTAAACTTTAACATTCCAGAATTAAATAATATGAGAAAATACCCTAAAGAACTTTTCTATATTGGAAATATTCCTCTTCTAAAAAAGAAAAAGGTATCAATAATAGGTACAAGAAGGCCAAATTCCTACACAAAAGAGTTTACTCATAAACTAGCATCCAAGCTATCAAGCTTTGATATTTGTATAGTAAGTGGAGCTGCTATGGGTGTTGACGCTATATCACATCTTGCAGCAAAACCTGAAAATACAATTGCAGTTGTTGCAAATGGTTTAGATATTCATTATCCAAGTGTAAATAAAAATTTAATTTCAAATATTGAAGAAAAAGGTTTAGTATTGTCTGCTTATAAAGCAGGTGAAAAACCACGAAATTATACCTTTGTATTAAGAAATGAAATAGTTGTAGCTTTAGGAGATATTTTAATCGTAACTCAAGCAGATTTAAAATCAGGCTCATTAACATCTGTTAATTATGCACTAAAAATGGGTAAAAAGGTATATACCTTAGCACATAGAATTGGCGAAAGTTTAGGTACACAAGAACTAGTTAAAAAAGGCTTAGTAGAAGTAATTTATGATATTGATGTGTTCATTTACGGAATCACAAATAAACTACCAAAAACAAAACCTAGAGATAAAATACTTGAGTTTTGTGATACAAACCCAAGTTATGAAGAAGCTATAATAAAATTTGGAGATAAAATATTAGAATATGAATTAGAAGGTAAAATTAAAATAGAAAACGCAAGAGTTTCAATTGCTTAAGTTATTGAAGAATGCTTTTTCCCTTTTACTTTTAATAAAATCAAGTATCCTACAAGTCCCGAAAGAATAGAACCTACTAAAATAGCTAATTTATCTGTATATGAAAACATTGAGGAGTCTTGAAAAGCTAATGAATCAATAAATAAACTCATAGTAAAACCAATTCCTGTTAATACACTAATTCCATATACTTGTGGCCATGTTGTATATTTTGGAAGCTTGGCTAGTTTAAATTTAACTGCAAAATATACAAATAGAAATACTCCTAATTGTTTACCAATAAAAAGTCCAAGAATGATTCCTAATGAAACTGGATTTATAATTAAATCAAAAGATAAGGATCTTAAGTCAATACCTGCATTTACAAAAGCAAAAATTGGTAAGATATAAAAAGCTACCCAATAGTGTATATAATGTTGTAAGTTTCTTACAGGAGAAACTCTTTTTCTTTTCTCATTTATAACATTAAGAGGAATTGTAAATGCTAAGATTATTCCAGCTAAAGTTGCATGAACTCCAGATTTTAAAACAAAAACCCAAAGAATAACTCCAACTAGTGCATATACACTAAGCCATGTAATTTGCATTTTATTCATTGTAATTAAAATTATAATACAAACTAAAGCCATAAGCAATGACATAGTAGAAACATCTGAAGTATAAAAGAATGCAATAATTAAGATAGCACCCAAATCATCAAAAATTGCTAAAGCCATTAAAAATATTTTTAAAGATACAGGAACTCTTTTTCCTAAAAGAGAAACAATTCCTAAAGCAAAAGCAATATCAGTAGCAGTTGGAATAGCCCAGCCTCTTAATGCAAATTCATTATCATAATTAAATAAAATATAAATAAGTGCAGGAACTAACATACCTCCAATTGCTGCAATAGCAGGTAATGCAATTTTAGAAAAGGATGATAAATGTCCTAATATTAGTTCTCTTTTTATCTCTAAACCAATTAGTAAAAAGAAGATAGCCATTAAACCATCATTTACCCAAAGTATTAAGGGTTTTGAAATATCTAAAATTGAGCCTATCTTAAATTCAATAGGAGTGTGTAAAAAACTGTTGTAAAATTCTGATAAAAAGGTATTACTAAATATTAATGCAAGAACTGTAACAAGCATTAAGATAACACCAGAGGTTGACTCTTTTTGTAAAAATTTTTGTACTAATACTTTCATAATATTTGCCTTTAAAGCTTGATATATTATTTTAGTATAAAGTACTTTATTAAAGATTAAAACGATTTTTTAGTATATATTAGTGTCTTAATTGATATGTAATATCTCCAGCACCAACACCTAAAAAAATACCTTCATCATAGCTTTTGATGATTTTTTCATCTTTTATTAAATCAATTCTTCCATTTGTAGAAGATATTCTATCTGCAAAAATTGGATTATAAGCTGCAAACTCTTTTGGAAAATCAATATCAATCTTTTTTTCACCTGGAATTGTCCAAAGAGGTAGAATAATTAATTCATCACATCTTCTAAAACATTTTTTAAACCCTTCAAGATTATCACTTGTTCTTGAATATTTATGTGGTTGCCATAAAACTATTCTATTATTTAGATTTGTTAAGTTGTCATATAACTCAACTGATTTCATAGTAACTTCAATTTCTGTTGGATGATGAGCATAATCATCAATTACTACAAATTTTTCATTTGCTTGAATAATATCAAATCTTTTTTTAATACCTTTGTATCTTAAAAGATTAACTCTAATACTTTCAATATCAAGTTCATTATGTGCAGCTAAAATAGCTAATGATGCATCAACTGCAATATGATATCCAAAACCCCATACTTCAAATGTACCTAAATCTTTTAAATCAAATCTAGTACAAGGTTCTTTATCTTTTAATGTATATGATAAATTTTTTATATCTTTACTTGGATATAAATAAGTAGCTTCTTCAATTTTTAATTTTTGAATATCTTTATCTTCACCATTTAAAACTCTTTTTGTTGCAAGTGCAATAAATCTTTCATAAGATTCATAAAACTTATCATAATCATAGTGATAATATTCCATATGCTCTGGTTCTGCATTTGTTACAATTGCACAATATGGGTTTGATAATAAAAATGATGCATCAGATTCATCCGCTTCAAATGCTACTAAATCATTTACATATCTAAAGTTTGAACCAAAATCTTTTGAAATAGCACCAATTAGTGCTGAACTTTGTAAAATTGAAGCTAAGATTGCTGTTGTTGTTGATTTACCATGAGCTCCTGCAACACAATAATTCTTTTTATCACCTAATATAATAGGTAAGGCTTCTTTTCTAGAAAGAGTTCTAGTTTGATTAAGTCTAGCTTCTATTAGTTCTGGATTTTCATCTGTTACGGCTGCTGAGTAAATTACTAAATCAAAGTCATCTTTTATATTATCTGCACTTTGAGGGCAAGAAACTTTTATACCTTCATTTTGAAGCTCTTTTGTAATAGGTGAACTTTTCATATCTGAACCAGATATTTCATGGCCATCATTATTTAAAAACCTTGCTAAGGCTGAAAGTCCAATTCCGCCTATTCCTATAAAATGTACTTTCATTAACTATCCAATAAATGTTTTAAATTTTTATACTCTTTTTCTAATGTCTCTTTATTATCATTTAAAAAATCTTCTGTATTAAATTTAAAATTCATAATAAAGTATCCATACTTTTCTTCACTGCTTTCTTTTTCATGATCAACACTAGTATCATAGAAGAAATCTAATTGTGTTCTTGTCGATAAAACTATTAAAAGAACATTTAAAGCTTTTTCTAATGGCTCATCTTCAATTATATTAGCTAATACAAAAACTAGCTCTTTAGCCCCATCAAAATTATCATATGACCACTTTTCAATTGCGTGTTCATAAAAAGCTCTTACATAAAGTAAGTTTTCATTTTCTAGTTTTAATTTTTTATTTTCATTAACAATTTTTTCTACATTTTCAAAAGAAGTTTTTAAAATCTCTTCATAAAGTTTGTTGATTTTTTCTTCTTCTAAATCTAAAATTAACATTGAATCTAATGTCTCATACATTACATTTATATTTTTTTCTGCAATAGATTTAACTCTAGCCTCTTCTAAATACTTTAGAAAGTCTGGATTTGTTCTTGCATCATTTAACTGCTCTTTATCCATCAATAAAATCCTTTAATCTTTTTAATACTTCTTCTGTTTTTTGCGCATTTTCAACTAATGCTATTCGTACATAACCTTTTCCAATTCCTTCTCTGCCTAAAAAAGACCCTGGAAGTACTTTGATATTTTTTTCTCTATATAACTCTCTTGTAAACTCTATTTCATCATCAACTTCAAGCCAAATATAAAATGTTGCTTGTGGAGTATCTACTCCTAATATCTCACGTGCTAATTCAAAGTTCTTTTTGTAAATACTTCTAAAATATTCTACATGAGTCTCTTCATTCCAAGCAGCTGCACTTGCATGTTGAAGTGGTACAGGAGAAGCACAACCTATATATGTTCTATATTGCATATAGTTTTTAAGTATTTTTGCATCACCTGCAATAAATCCACTTCTTAAACCTGGAGCTGAAGATCTTTTTGAAATTGAATTCATTACTAAAACATTTTTAAATTTGTCATTTCCAACTAAAATACTAGCTTCAAGAAGTGAAGCAGGTTTATTATTTTCATCAAAATAAATCTCAGAATAACACTCATCATTAATTAGAATAAAATTATATTTTAAAGCTTTTTCTACCCATTCACCTAACTCTTCTTTACTCATAGAAGCTGATGTTGGATTATTTGGAAAGTTTAATACAACTAAATCACATTTTTTTAATTCTTCTTCTTTCAAGTGTGCTTTAAAATCATTCTCTTTAGTTAAATTAATATGAATAACTTCTGCTCTACTTGCAATTGCTGCACCTTCATAAATTTGATAAAAAGGATTTGTAAAAGCAATAGTAGGCTCTTTTTTATCAAATAATGCAAATTGAGGAAAATTAAATAAAACTTCTCTTGTTCCAAAAGTAGGAATAATCTGTGTAAAATCTAAACTTACATCAAATCTCTTATTTACAAAATTAATCATTGCATTTTTAAGCTCAGGAATTCCTGCTGATGCTGGATATTTTTTCAATAAAGAAGTTGATTGCTTTAACTCTTCTTGAATAAAATCTGGTGTTTCAAACTTTGGTTCACCAATAGTTAAAGCTGATAATTCATAGTTTTCATTAGGAGTAACATCTGCTAATATTTCTGTTAATCTCTCAAAAGGGTATTTTTCAAAATTCATTTACTTTTTTTCCTTATTATCTAGTGTTCTTCAACTATTGGAATTAATAGTTGGTTATATCTATTCATATCAAAAGAAATAAAATCAGTATTCGTATAGAAGAATTTCCATGAGAATCTTTTTTTCAGCATCTCTTCTTTTAAAGGTAAGATTTGAAGCATATTTTTTTCTTTTTGTAATTCTCTTATTGGATTGTGATTACTTGATATAATTTCTATTTTTTCATTAAATATTTTTGCTAAGTTTTCAAAGTGATCTAGCAAGTTAGTTTTATCTTCATCTTCGCCAATTGGGTCTAGATCAAAAATTCTTGTTTTTGTTTTAATTTGACTTGCAACATCAAATACAATTGGAGAAATCTGCTCATAAGAATGAGTATCATTTAATAAAACTACAGTTTGTTTTATAGATTTCATGCTCTCCCTTCCTAATTTAAAAATAGGAACTTTATAATCAACTATTATTTTTAAAGAATCTTTTGATTTAAACATTTCTTGAGTTAAAATCATCATTCCAATATCATATTTTCTAAAATCTTCTTTTAGAATTTTTGTAAAACCTTTACTTGAATAATCAATTCTAACAACAATACTATCAAAATATTTTAATTTTTCTTTGATATAGTTCATTATTGCAGGTGTTGTAGGTCTTGTAATTCTAATAATTAGTTTATTGTTTTTTAATCTTTGATTTAAAGTTTTTGCTTCATCAATTGCTTTTTTTACACTTTTTTCATCTTGCAAATAAAGATCTAAATATAAATATATATTATGTCCAAAAGGCATAGGAAATTGACCTTGTGTTTTGCCAATTGCATTATAAACTTGCATTAAAACATAAGGTTTTCCAACTACTAAAATTACATCATTTGGTTTTAAAACTAGTGATGGTTTGATATTTACAAGTTGTTGATTTCTATAAAGTGCAAATATTTTCCACTCTTTTTGCTCAATTGATCCTAAATATCTATATGCATAAGAGCTTCCAAAAGGAACTCTAATTTCCATAATCTCACCCTGCTTTAAACCAATATTTTGGGCAACAACAGGAATATTTGGAAGTCGTTCAACCATACCATTTGCAAGAACTTCAATACCTTTATATACATTTATATATGGGTCTTTAAAATCTAACCCCCAATAATCTAAAATTGTCATTTGCAAGTTTTGTTTATGACTTCTAATATTCTTAGTAACATTAATCATCTCATCTTTTGAGTTAAGTGCGATTAGTACTTCTGTATGAATATTTTTATCTAAAACCATTGCTAGTTTAGATTTTGAAGTAGGATCAAATTTATAAAATGTAAAGTTCGAAGGTTTTTGAACAGGAAGGATAACATCACTCATATATATAATATCATAAGCGTTATCGCCAGTATTTGCTTCTACGATTCTATGCATTAATTTTTTTGCAACAATACCGTCTAATATAATCAAGATTTTTTTCATCTGGACATTATATCTTTTTTAGATTAATAACAGCAGAAATAAAATTAATTTTTTACTTTACTTCTTACCCGATTAGATTATCATTTTTTGCTAATGATAATAAATAATCAGCCTTTACATAAGATTCAATATAATGTGATTCTATAACTGTTTTTGCTTCAGTCGCATTTATTTGATAATCTTTTACATTTAATTCTCTGCTAGCAGCTGCTAATTTTTTTGCTTTTTTTAGTATTTAGATTTGTTTAAATCCAATAAGAGCATTTTTAATCTGCAAAGTAACACCTTCATTTAACATATCTTGTAATAAATATAGTATAACAAAAAAATACAAAAAATAAATAATTTTAATGGTTAATTATAATCTTAAATATTAATCTACTTTAGATATAATTCTATTAATTTAAAGAAAGGTTACTATATTTAATGGAATTTAAAATAGACGCAACATCACACCACAAAACTAGAGCATGTACAATAAAAACAGCTCATAGTACAATTCAAACACCAGTTTTTATGCCAGTTGGAACACAAGGGACTGTAAAAACTCTTGATGCAAATGACATGTTAGAAATGGGTGCAAAAATTATTTTAGGAAATACTTACCATTTATACCTAAGACCAGGAAGTAAAATAGTTAAAAAGTTTGGAGGACTTCATGGTTTTTCTAAGTTCCCTAACTCATTTTTAACAGACTCTGGAGGTTTTCAAGCTTTCTCTTTAAGCAAAAATACTAAACAACATGAAGATGGAATTATGTTTAAGTCACATATTGATGGAAGTAAGCACTTTTTTACTCCACAAAGTGTACTTGATACTCAATATGATTTGGGTTCTGATATTATGATGATTTTAGATGATTTAGTAGCTTTACCAAATACAGATGAAAGAATTGAAAAGTCGATTCAAAGAACAACTAAATGGGCACAAGAAGCAATTACTTACCACAAACAACAGCAGGAAAAAGGTATTGGAGTTAATCAAAATATCTTTGCAATTATTCAAGGTGGAACTAATAAAAAGTTTAGACAAATGAGTGCTGAACAATTATGTGCCTTAGAAGATTATGATGGTTTTGCAATTGGTGGCTTAAGTGTGGGAGAACCAAATGCTGATATGTATGAAACTGTTGAGTGGACAACAGATTTTATGCCAAAAGACAAACCAAGATACTTAATGGGTGTTGGAACTCCAGAGGATTTAATCGAAAATATCGAACGAGGTGTTGATATGTTTGATTGTGTAATGCCTACAAGAAATGCAAGAAATGGAACATTATTTACTTCATTTGGAAGAATCAATATTCGAAATGCTTCATTTAAAGAAGATGAAGGTCCTATTGATCCTTTATGTGATTGCTATACTTGTAAAAACTTTTCAAGAGGATATTTAAATCATCTTTATAGAGCTGGAGAGATGACTTATTTTAGATTAGGTTCAATGCACAATATTCACTATTATTTAAACCTAATGACACAAGCTAGAGAAGCAATACTTGCAGATAATTGGCTTGAATTTAAAAAAGAGTTTTACGCAAAAAGATCGTAGATTAAAAGAAGATTTTTTATTTTTATGTTAAAATGAAAAAATATTAGAAATTATAAGGAAAAATATGACTGTTGATGATAACTTAATTGCAAAACTATCAAAATTATCTAGTTTAGAAATAGATGAGTCAAAAAAAGAAAATTTAAAAGTAGAACTTGCTGATATTATTAATTTTGTTGAAAACTTAAATGAAATAGATGTATCAAATATTGAAGCTACATTTAGTACAATTGAAGGTGGAACACCACTTAGAGAAGATAATGCCAATCAAGACTTAGAATTATCAAATCACATTTTAAAACATGCACCAAAAAGTGAAGATGGATTTTTTGTAGTACCAAAAATTATAGAGTAGGAAGATAGATGGTAAAGGTTTATGGAATAAAAACCTGCGATTCTGTTAGAAAAGCCTTAAGGTTTTTTAAGGACAACGAAATAGAAGTTGAGTTTTTCGATTTTAAAAAAGAAATACCAAGTTCAGACCTAATAGATTCATGGGTAGAAAAGTCAGATTTAGATTTGCTATTTAATTCAAGAGGAACTAAATACAGAACCTTAAAATTAAAAGAGTTAAATCTAGATGATGAGGGAAAAATACAATGGTTAAAAAAAGAGCCAATGCTTTTTAAAAGACCTGTTATTGAATATGATGAAAAAGTTTTAGTAGCTTTTAATGAAGAGATTTATAAAGAAACTTTTTTATAAAAGTTTTAAACTATTAGATATAAAAAAAGGGGATAGTTTTTTAACTATCCCCTTTTTTATGCACATAATTTAAAAGATTTAATTAAATAATTAAATCTTTTCTAGCTTCTTTTAAAGTATCAGCAATCATAAATGATAATTCAAGTGCTTGATCTGCATTTAATCTTGGATCACATTGTGTATGATATCTAGATGATAAGCCTTCTGTTGTAACTGCTGAACTTGCACTTCCTGTACACTCAGTTACATCTTGACCTGTCATTTCAAGATGGATTCCTCCAGCATAAGTACCTTCTGATTTATGGATTTGGAAGAATTGTTTTACTTCACTTAATATTGCTTCAAAATCTCTAGTTTTATAACCATTATCAGCTTTAATAGTATTTCCATGCATTGGGTCACAAGACCATAATACGTTTTTACCTTCTCTTTTTACTCTTTCAAGTAATTTAGGATAGAAATCACCTACTTTATTTGCACCCATTCGTACAATTAAGTTAAGTCTACCAGCTTCATTTTCTGGGTTTAAAGTATCTATTAATTGAATTAATTCATCTTCTTTCATAGAAGGTCCTACTTTACAACCTATTGGGTTTTTAATCCCTCTAAAGTATTCAATATGTGCATCTTTTAAATCTCTAGTTCTATCACCTATCCATAACATATGGGCAGCACAATTAAACCAATCACCAGTAATAGAATCTTTTCTAGTTAATGCTTGCTCATAGTTTAATAATAATGCTTCATGTGAAGTAAATAATGTAGTTTGAGCTAAATTAGGTGCTGTTTGACTATTAATCCCACAAGCTTTCATAAAATTAAGTGCTTCTGTAATCTTTGAAGATACCTCATCATATTTTTCACCTAAAGTATTATCTTTTATAAAATCAGTATTCCATAAGTTAACTTGATTTAAATCAGCCATTCCACCACGAGAAAAAGCACGAAGTAAGTTCATAGTTGCTGCACTTTGATTATATGCTTTTAATAATTTCTTAGGTTTTGGACCTCTTGATTTTTCAGTAAATTCAATATCATTTACAATATCTCCTCTATAAGAAGGCAATGAAATTCCATTTACTTCTTCAAAATCTGAAGATCTAGGTTTTGCAAATTGACCAGCAACTCGTCCTACTTTAACTACAGGGCAACCTCCTGAGAATGTTAAAACAACTGCCATTTGCATCATAACTTTAAATAAATTTTTAATATTATTTGCATCAAATGAAGAAAAAGATTCCGCACAATCTCCACCTTGAAGTAAGAATGCTTTTCCGTTTACTACATCAGCTAATTGACTTTTTAAATTTAAAGCTTCTCCTGCAAAAATAAGTGGTGGATATGATCCTAACTCTTTTTCTACTCTATTTAACTTATCTAAATCAGTATAAGTTGGTTGTTGTTTTATTGGAAAGTCTCTCCAACTATTTGGTTCCCAATTCTTCATTTTTTGCCTTTTTCTTTTTATTTTATTTTGAAATATTATCTTATTTTAACTTAGTTAATTAACTTTGCTAATAAATCTTTAAATGAAATTTTAAATGCCTCTAAACCTTGGTTTAAAAGATCATCATAAACTTTTTCTATATTTACATTTTTCTTTTTTAACTCTGCAAAATATGTATTACAATCTTCTTCGCTCATAATGCATGTTTCTTTTTTAACTCCATCTTTTACCCAATCTTCAATAGTTGATAAAGGAGCTGTGTTTACAGAGTTTGGAAAGATTAAATTGTCAACATAGTAACTTGGTGCTAATTCATTTCCTTTTACACCTGTACTTGCAAATAATGTTCTTATATTTGAATTTTTAAATTTATTAATTTCATGATAACACTTAATTGCATTTACAATACCTAGTTTAGAAGTTACTAAACCTTTTGTAATAAACTCACCATCACACATTCTGTCAAACCTAGAAACGAAAACAGATACAACTGCTTTTATATCTTTATTTGAATCTTTAATACCTTCGTTTAAAGCTTGTGCACATTTTATAGCTTGCTTCGGAGAAAAGATTAATGTTGCATTTACATGAATACCTTTTGAAGTTAATTCTCTCATAGCAATGTATCCAGCTTCAGTCGCAGGAACTTTTATCATTACATTATCAGCATTTATCGAAGAATGAAGTCTTAAACCTTCTTCAATAGTACCTTGTGCATCATCACATAATGAAGGGTCAACTTCAATTGAAATAAATCCATCATCAGAATCTTCTTTATGTAAAGGTAAAAGTAATTCAGCAGCTCTTTTAATATCAGTTAACGCTAATTCTTCATAAATAGTCTTTGCATTATTAGCTTGCAACATATCTAATTGCTGTTTATATGCAACAGAATTTGAAATTGAAGATTCAAAAATTGCTGGGTTTGAAGTAGCACCTTGAATTGTTTTGTCTTTTATAATCTCTTGGAATCTATTCTCTAAAAAATCTCTTTCTATAAAATCACACCATAAAGAGTAATTAATATCTTCTTTTAAACTCATCTGTTTTCCTTATATCTTTTCTAATATTTTTGTTAAATCTTTTTCATCTATTATAATATTTGCTTCTTTTTTTAATACATCTCTTGCACAAAAAGCAATTCTTATATCTGCATGTGCAAACATAGATAAATCATTAGCTCCATCTCCACATACTAAAGTATCAGCACGTGTAACACCTAATAAAGATTGCAGTCTTTGAATCATATCACCTTTTGAGTGAGAGAACATCATATCTCCACCAACTTGTCCTGTTAAAATTCCATCTTTTTCATGTAATACATTTGAAAAGTCCGCATCTAAACCTAAAATTTCTTTAGCAGGACTAGTTCCAATTCTAAAACCACCTGAAAAACATACAACTTTATAGTCTTTAGCTTTAAGTGCTGGAATTAATTCTTTTGCACCCGGCATTAGTGGTAAATCTTTACAAATATCAACAGCTTTTTGATACTCTAAACCTTTTAATAAACCTACTCTTGTAGTTAAAGATTCAAAAAAGTCAAGTCTTCCTGACATTGCTTCTTCTGTAATATGTGCAACTTCTTCTCCTATTCCTAACTCATCTGCTAGAAAGTCTATAGTCTCTCCATCCATAAGTGTTGAATCAAAATCAAAAACAGCTAATTTCATTAATTTTCCCTAGTTTTAGTCTTTTAAGGATATAATATTATCTAAATTTAACTAAATATACTAAAAGGATTGTTTTTCATTATGTTTGAAACACTACTACAAAAACTTCAAGAAGACTATTATTTAACATTAGAAACAACACCACAACATGAACCTTCTATGCATAATATTATTGAAAGAATTAAAAAATTTAAACTACAAAATAAAGTAGATGGATTCTCTTGTACGGATAATCCACTTGCAAAATTAAAATACAACGCATTATTTGCCTCGCTTAAATTACAAATGGAATTTGAAAAACCTGTAATTGCAACTATGAGTATGAGAGATAGAAATAAGATTGCTTTACAATCTGATTTATTAGGTGCAAGTGATTTTGATGTTAGAGCTATTTTAGCACTTACAGGAGATCCTGCAAAAATGAGTGACCAACCACATTCAAAAGGTGTATTTGAAGCAAACTCAATCATGCTTTTAAAAATCATAAAATCTTTTAACTATGGAATGGATTTTGCTGGGCATCCTTTTAAAATTGAGCCAAAGCAAATATTTCCATTTTCAGTTGTAAACTCTTATGCTAAAAACTTCTCATCACTAGAAAAAAAGATGCATAATAAAATACAAAATGGTTCTTTAGGAATTATTTCACAACCTGTATTTGATATTGATAATGCTAAAAAATTACTTGAATCATTTGATAAAGCAAAAGCAGATGTCGAAGGTGATAAGAAAAAATCTCAATTAATTTTTGGATTATTTCCTATTACGAAACTTCGAACTGCTTTATTTCTTTCAGCACAAGTTCCAGGAATTCATGTACCTCAAATGTGGATTGACAAGCTAGAAAGTGCACATAAGATATCAGTAGAAGAAGAGTATAAAGTAGGAATGCAATTGAGTCAAGATATCTATAAAGAAATCAGAAAAATACATCCTAAAGTACACTTAATGACAGCAAATAAGTTTGATGTTGCTAATGAGATAATTTCTTGAGTTTAGCTTCTATTGATGTAGGTCTTAAAAGAATTGGAGTTGCAATTTGTGTTGGCTCAAATATAGTAACTCCAAAAGATGCAATTTTAAGAAAAAATAGAAATCAAGCAGCAAGAGATGTAAATACTTTTTTAAAAGAGTGGGATATTAAAAAACTAATCGTTGGATATCCAAGTTCAAGTGAAGATATGCAAAAAAGAATAAAGCATTTTGTAGCACTTTTAGAACTAGAGATTCCTTATGAGTTTCAAGAAGAAAATATGAGTTCTATTGAAGCAGAAGATTTAATCAAAGGTGAGATTAAATATAAAAGAGATGGACGTATTGATTCTATTGCTGCTAAGATTATCTTAGAAAGATATCTAAGCAGACAATAACTACTTTTTTAAAATATTGTGAACAACCGCTATTGCAAAACCTTCATCATGGGTTATTGAAACATGAGATTCTTTAATATTAAACTTTTTACGTACTTTCTTCTTATACTTTAGACAAGGAGCACCTTTAGGTGTTTTTGATATTTTAATATCATGAAAAGCACAATTAGCTCCAATACCTGTACCAATTGCTTTACTTGCTGCTTCTTTTGCAGCCCAAAAACCAGCAGCTGTTTCTGGTCTTTTTACTAATGCAATTTCTTCTTCACTTAAGAATTTTTCATAAGCACGTCTACCAAACTTTTCATACATTCTTTTTATTCTATTAATTGACGCTATATCTATTCCTATCATTTTAAACCTATTTTTCTTTAATTAATCTAGCCAAGAAGTAAAGTTTTTAACTTTTTAAACTTTTCTTCTACTTCCTTTATAGATAATTCTTTTGATTCTAACTGTTCAAGAACTTCGCAAACTTCACTTAGGGATACATTTAAACATGAATTTTTCAAGTAATGTGCTTTTTGTGATATTTTATCTTTATCTTGAGTACTAATAATATCTTCAAAATCCTTTATATCTTGAGTAATATTTAAATTAAATTTATCAATTATCATTTTTGCTATATTTTCACTAATTCCAAGTTTTTGAGATACTAAAGCTGTATCTATTTCTATTTTTTTAGATTCTATTTTATCTTTACTTTTTTTATTTAAGTAAATAGATAAAATCTTTAAAAGCTCCTGATTTTCAATAGGTTTACTTAAATAAAAGTCCATACCAGCTTTTAAATATCTTTCTTTATCACCATTTATCGTATTTGCAGTTAGTGCAATAATTGGAGTATATTTTTTAAACTCTTCTTCATATTCTCTAATTAATTTTAAAGCCCCTAATCCATCCATAACAGGCATATTTATATCAAGGAAGACTAAATCAAAATCTTCTTCTTTATATTTTTCATAAGCTAATTTACCATTTTCAACAATACAAGAATCTAAACCTAAATCTTTTAAAATCAATTCTATTAGTAATTGGTTATTTGTATTATCTTCTGCAACTAAAACTTTTCCAGTAAAATTGTTTTTTACTTCATGTATCTGAAAATCTTTTTTATTATCCTTTTCAATAGATTTTACTTCTGCAATAATGTTAAATATTTTTGAGCCATAAATAGGAACATCTAAATAATAATCCATTAAAGGCTTCATTATATTATTCTTTAATTTTTCCATATTTCCTACATATACAACAGGGCAATTAAGTCTCTTTTTTCTTCTTGAAAGCTTATCAAAAAACTCAGGATCACCAAAACAAAAAATCATATCCATATGATCTCTACTATCAATTTCTTCTTTTTCATAAATAGTTCCAAAATCTTTAAGTACATATCGTAAGTGATCTCTTATATTTTCAGTATCATTTACAATATCACATAAGGCAAAGTCATATTTTAGATTTTTCTCTTCTTTGTTCTTTTTTGGTATTTCAAAGTCTAAATAAAAGAAAAATCTACTTCCTCCATTTTCTTTACTTTGTATTTGTATTTCCGACCCTAACATTTTTAGAATATTCATACTAATAGCTAATCCTAAACCTGTTCCTCCAAATTTTCTAGAAATAGAGCCATCTGCTTGAGAAAAAGGTTCAAATATTTTCTTTTGATACTCTTGTGAAATTCCAATACCTTCATCTTTTATAGAGAATTCTATTTTTCTGATATTATCTTTTTCTGATATTAAATTAACAGTTAGAGAAACTTTTGCATCTTTTGGTGTAAATTTTATTGCATTACTTAAAATATTTGAAAGAACTTGTTTTAACTTTGTTTCATCACTAATTACATAATCAGGAATTCTTTCATCTAAATTATAAAAGAATCTAATATTTTTTTGTTTAGTATTTATTGAATATAACTGTACTACTTGTTCTAATAAATCTAGAAGATTAAATTTTGTTTTTGAAATTTCAAACTTTCCACTCTCTATTTTAGAAATATCTAAAATGTCATTTATAATATTTAATAAAGCTTTTGCACTTTTTGAAATAATATTTGCTTTTTCTTTATTTTCATCTTCGAAAAGGGAAGAAGCCAAAATATCTGAAAAACCAATAATTGCATTTAGTGGTGTTCTTATTTCATGTGACATATTTGCTAAAAATTGAGACTTTGCTCTATTTGCTTGTAAAGCTTCATATTCTGACTCTTTTGCTTTTTGACTAATTTCTTCAAGTTCTTTACTTTTTTTAAGTATTTGTCTTATTACAAAAATTCCTAATATTAAAACAATCGTCATAATAAAATATGTAAATAAGTATTCAAGTTTTCTATAATAATCTTTTTCTTTTTTTATGTCTTTTTCTAATAAATCAATATTTTTCTTACTATCATGTAAAAGTCTACTTCCATTTTCTTTCATTCTAATAAATATTGTTGGTAGTTGTTTAAAAAAAAGCTTTACTTTAAAAACATCATTTTCATTTATATTTGTATGTTTATTTAAAGAATTAGAGAGTCTTATCTTCATAATATCTTCCATTTCCGAAAGTTTTAAAGTTAATTCATCTAATTTAGGGATAAGGTCAATTGCTTCAAAAGTATATTTTGTAGTATTCTTATTAACAGTAAAATTAATATTATCTGTAACAATATATGTTTCAAGTAAATTTAGTTTTATGTGATTTGTAAGAGTCCCACCTTCTTCTAAAATTTTAACAGCGTTTCTTATATCTTTTATTTCAGTTTCAATCTTTTCCTGAATAGGTTTAATAGCTTTTAATTTTGTGATAATACCCATTTTGTAATAGTTTGTTTCAATTGATCCAATCTCTTTTAGAATGTATTCACCAATTTTATATCTTGAATATTCATTTTTAACATTTGAATCTAATGTATTTACAATATTGTTAAAAATATTATGAATTGCAATAATTCCAAGATATCCTAAAACAAAAGTAATAATCAAAGCTGTTAGACCTTGATATATGATATTATTTTTCAACATCTAAAGCTGTTTTTTCAAAGTTTTTTATATCATTATCATCCAAAAAACCATATTTTTTGAAAACTTCTCTTCCTTCAGCTGATGCTGCATAATTCATAAACTTTTTTGTTAATTCTTTATTTTTAGATGTTGATAAAAGATTTAAAGCTAGTGCCGATTTATTAGAAGATTTATCATCTAATATTAGTGCATCAACTAAGTCTTTATTTTCATCCCAGAATGTTGTTGCATGCCAAGTTAAAATTAAGTCAGCCTTTCCTTCTTTTACGTAGTTCATTAAATTTCTAGAATCTGATGCTAATAATAAAGTATTTAAAACAGCATTTTGATATAAATTATGCTGAGATAAAACTTTTTTAGAAGCTCTACCTACACTGCTACTTTGATCATTTCCTAAGACTACATTTAAATTCTCATTTGCAAGTTCAGCTAAAGTAGCTTTTATTTTTAAAGGATTTCCTTTTTTTACTACTAATGAAAGTTTATTAAAACCTACAAATTTTGCATTTAATAAAAGATTATCTTTTAAGTTTTTTATTCTATACACTAAAGACCCAGGAAGATAAAGGTCTCCTAATTTACTTGATTTTATACTTTCATATAAATCTTTGCTTCCACCTTGCAATATATTAATCTCACAATTATTACTTTTTTCAAAATTTTTTGCTAATTCATTTACAGGCTTAACCATTGTAATACCTACATAAAATAGTAGTTTATTTTTTGAATTTGCATAAGAAAATGTTGAAAATAAAATGAAAATAATAAAAATAACTTTTAAAAATCTCATTGTGATAACCTTTATTTTTATTTAATTATAACAAATAACAAATTAAAACAGCTCGAAACTTATTGCTTTTTAAAAGAAATAAGTATATTATATAGATAAAAATAACTTATATGGAGTCTTCATGAGCTTTCAAGATATGACTATTGTATCAATAGACGACAATGAAAACAACCTTTTTTTAATTGAAGCAATTTGTAATGAAATGAATTTAAATGTAAAAAGTTTTATAGAACCTCTTGATGCATTAATGTATTGTTTACAAAATGATATAGACATGATATTGATTGATTATATGATGCCAAATATCAATGGTTTAGAATTTATTGAAGAATTTAAAAAAAATAAAAGTAATATTCCAATTATAATGATTACAGCAGCAGGAGATGATGAGAATATACATAAAGCTGCATTTGATTTAGGAGTTAGTGATTTTTTAAATAAACCTGTAAATGCTCCCGTATTTAAAGCAAGAGTCTTAAACTTATTATCAAATTATCAAAATAGAATACTTTTAGAATCAAAAGCAAAACTTTTAGAAAACGAAGTTGAAAAAGCTACAATCAATCTTATAAATAGAGAGCATGAAACACTAAAAATTTTAGGAAAAACAGCAGAGTACAAAGACCCAGAAACTGCATCACATGTAGCTAGAGTATCTCATTATTCAAAACTTTTAGCAAAAGAGTATGGACTTACAGAAAAAGAACAAGACTTAATATATTATGCTGCTCCTTTTCATGATTTAG
>NYWO01000106.1 GCA_002685075.1 Arcobacter sp. | reverse complement strand
GGATATGATTCACCTGTTGAAGCTGCTTTATCTTTATACTTAGATTTCTTTAACTTGTTTATTTCATTATTACAAATTTTAGGAATTATGAATAGTAGTGATGACTAAAACTAACTCCTCTTGGAGTTAGTTCATACTATTTTATCTACAATGAAATCAAATAACCTCAGACTTATAGATGCTAATTTAAATAGATTACGTGAAGGAATTCGTGTAGTTGAAGATATTTTTAGATACATATACAATGACAAACAAACTGCTTTAAAACTTAAAAATTTACGACACTTATCAAGAATAGATATATATACTAAAATGTTAGAAACTAGAGATGTTAAAAATGATGTTTTAAGAGAATCAATTAAAAGTGAACAAAATAGAGAGGACCTATACTCAATTCTAATTGCTAACTTTAAAAGAGCTCAAGAAAGCTCAAGAGTTCTCGAAGAGTTTTGTAAACTAATATCTGTAAATGACAGTGAGAACTTTAAATATATTAGATATGAACTTTATACTTTAGAAAGTGTTTTAATAAATATAACTTCAAATTCTAAATAATTTAATTTATACTCTTTATATAACTTTTTCGCTTTTTTAAAATCCAAACTATTAGATCCACCGCTTACACCTGATTTTTTTATATAATTAAATAAATCTTTTTTATTTTTAAATTCTAATTTATACATAATTGTCTCAAATTCACAAATAAAATAATTAGAAAAAGCTTTTTTAATCTGTATTTCTTCTAAAATTGGTGATTTTGTATTTGTTATAGTTTGTATTGTTTTAAATGTATTTGAAGTAAATAAAACTGCATTAATTTCATTTGTTATTAAAGAAAGATTTTTAACTATTTTATCTAAATCTTTTGACCATTGTAAAGCAGATGAAGAAAGAACTATATCATAAGAATCATTTTTAATTTCATCTAAAAATTCATCTGTATCAAAATCAAAACATTTAACTTCAACATTGCTATCTATTGGGTGTAGTTGACACATTTCTTTCGAAAAGTCTATAGCTTTATAAAAATCTATTGACCAGGAAATATGAGAAAATACTTGACCTGAACCACAACCTAATTCAAGGATTTTTTTAGGTTTAGACTTTAATTCTCTAACTAATGATTTTGCTATAAGTTGTTGAATAATATTGTGATTATTGTATTCATTTGCGTACTTTGAAAATTCGTTTTCTACTGACAATTTTACTCTTTTTTTTAATGTTTAGTTCGAAGCTAAATTTATTTTAACTTTTTCTTAATAAGTTTTAGATAAAATATATCCCATTTTTCAAAAAGGAAATAGATAATGACATCTACACTTTTGGTAGTTCAATTTGTTTTAGCAATTTTATTAACAATAATAATCTTACTTCAAAAAAGTTCAAGTATTGGTCTTGGAGCTTACAGCGGAAGTAATGAATCATTATTTGGTGCTAAAGGGCCAGGTAATTTTTTAACTAAAGCAACAATGGCAATAGGCTTAATCTTCGTTATTAACACAATAGTTTTAGGTTATATGTATAATGAAAAAAGAAATGAGAGTGCGATTGATAATGTAAAAACAGAAACATTAATTCCATCTATGCCAGTTCCTACAACTGAGCAAGCTCCAGCAGCTCCAACTTCAGCTCCAGTACCAAGCGTACCTGCAGCTAAATAACTCAAAGGAGAAAAGAAATATCTAATATTTCTTTCTACTTTGTATCCCCAATACTTCATCTTCATTTATCGACAATAATTAAATATTAAAAAAAGTTCAAAATTACAGATTTAGCCTTCATTGAAGCAAAGATATCAAAGTTAAAAATGGTATAATACACGCAAATTAAACAAAAACATAAACTTTGTAATAAATAAAGGGGAATTAATGTTAGAAGAGCTTAACGCTGAAACAAAAGATCATATGGAAAAGTCTATTGAGGCTTTAAAAAGAGATTATAAAACACTAAGAACAGGAAAAGTTACAACTACTGTTTTAGATGGTGTAAAAGTAGATTATTATGGAACTCCAACAGATTTAAATCAAGTAGGTTCTGTTTTAGCTGCTGATGCTACTACTATTGTTGTAAATCCATGGGAAAAAAATCTTTTAGGTGACATTGAAAAAGCTATTCAAAATGCTAACATTGGTGTTAATCCAAATAATGATGGGGAAGTAATCAAATTATTCTTTCCACCAATGACAGTTGACCAAAGAAAAGAGAGTGCTAAAGGTGCTAAAGTTATGACTGATAATGCAAAAGTTGCAATCAGAAATATCAGAAAATCTGCAAATGATAAAATAAAAGTTTTACACAAAGACAAAGAGATTACTGACGATGAGAGCAAAAAAGCTCAAGATGAAATTCAAAAAATTACAGATTCTTTTGTAGCTAAAGCAGATGACACTTTTAAAACAAAAGAACAAGAAATTTTAACGGTTTAATGATGAACGTAGAACAAATATATAAAGATGCAAATGCCTTATTAGAAGGACATTTTAAATTAAGTTCAGGTAATTATTCAAACTTTTATTTACAATCAGCAAAAGTTTTAGAAGATCCAAAAACTGCTAAATTATTAGCAGAAGCTTTAGCAGAACAGATTAAAGAATCAGGTATAAAAGTTGATGCGGTTTGTTCACCTGCACTTGGTGGATTAATTGCTGGTTTTGCACTAGCAACTGCTTTAGATGTAAGATTTATTTTTGCTGAAAGAGTTGATGGTGAAATGACTATTAGAAGAGGTTTTGAAGTTAGTGAAGGTGAAAACTATATAATTTGTGAAGATATTATCACAACTGGTGGATCTGCTTTAGAAGCTGCTAAACAAGTTGAAAAAGATGGTGGAAATATCGTTGCATATGCAGCACTTGCTAATAGAGGTTTTTGTTCAAGAGTTGGGAGTGATTTAGAAGTTCAAGATAATTGTAAATTACCACTTGATAAACCTTTATTCGCACTTGAAGATTTTACTTTTAAAATGTACTCTCCAGAAGAGTGTGACTTTAAAGATATCGCATATAAACCAGGTTCAAGAGGTAATTAATATTAATGGCTAGATGGAGAGATACAAAACAAAATAAAAGTAGTAGTAAAAAAACTACTTCTATTAAAGAAGAAAATATTCAAATTGAATCTTCTCCACTATCTGTTAGATTAAGAGCTTTCTTAACTGATACTTTCTTAATCACTACTCCGATTCTTTATATTGTAATATATTTAATAATGGGTAGTGGTGAAGCTTTTTCAGAAGATAGAATAAAAGGTTGGTCAATAATTCTTGTTGTTCATCTTATTCTAATAATATTTTTCTGGTTTGTGAAAAGTCAAACTCCAGGACTTAAAGCTTATGATTTAAAAATTGTTGATACTTTAAGTAAAGGCAGAATATCTTTACTTCAATCACTTGTTAGATACACAGTGACTTTATTTGCAGTTGTATCATTCTTCTTACTCTTTTTACCATTTTTTAGAAAAGATAAAAAAACATTTCAGGATTTAATTTCTAGAACAATTATTGTTCACGAATAATGCTATTCTTCAATCTCTCTGCATTTTATTTTTTTTATTTTGCAGCTGTTGGTGTATACGTAATTTTTATGCCAAAAGTACTTCATGATATTGGATACAATGCTTTTGAAATTGGTATTATTTTCGCACTTGCTCCTCTAATGAGATTTGCTACTCCCTTTTTATTTTTAAAACACATTATCTTAAATCAAAGAGTATTCAAAAATGCTCTATTCTTATCTATTTTAACATCCTTAATGTTTTATATTACAATTAATAATTTTTATGCTTTTATGATAAATAATGCAGTATTAGGGGTTTGTCTATCTTTGATATTACCATATTTAGAAGTTACAGCCTTAAAAAATTTAGGTAAAGAAAGATATGGGAAGTCTAGACTTTATGGTTCTATTGGCTTTATGTTAATCTCATTAATATTAGCAAAGTTTTTGAGTGAACCAAAAATTGCTTTACATTATTATCTAGCTACAAATATTTTAACTGTAATTTTTGCCCTACTATTACTTAAATATGATATTAATTATAAGAAAAAAGATGAAGAAACAGAAAGTTTTTCTTTTCTTAAATACTGGCCATTTTGGCTTAGTTTATTTTTTATGCAAGTGAGTTTTGGAGGATTTTATAACTTCTTTACTATTTATGAAACGCAAAATGGTATAAGTTTAGAGATGACTTCATATCTTTGGTCTTTTGCTGTAGTTTGTGAAATTTTGATGCTCTATTATCAAGCTCCACTTCTTAAGAACAATCTTTTAAATATTTTAAAAATATGCATAAGTATTACAATTTTTAGATGGTTACTATTATATTTATATCCAGATTCATTAAGTATTACATTTTTCTCACAAAGTCTGCATGCTTTTTCTTTTGGTTTATACCACAGTACTGTTATCATATATTTATATACACTTTATGAGAATAAAAAATTAGCTCAACAGTTTATGTATGGTGTAGCTTATGGATTAGGTGGATTTATTGGTGCTTTAGTTGCAGGTTTTCTATATGGTGAATATTTATTCATTTATAGTGCCATCTTTGCTCTTATAGCACTACTAACACTGTTTTTAATCTAATTCTCTAGATCTCTTATTTTTTTCTCTAGGTCTTGAACTATATCAGTTAAATCACGTATTCTTTTTCTTTGACTTTCATCTTTTAATTTTGAATTTAAAATGCTTGTTTTTAGCTCTTCTATTTTTTCATTTAGTTCATTATTCTTTTTAATTAGAATATCTTTATCAAGTTTCAAGTCATGAATATTATCAAGTCGACCTTTAACTTCATTTCTTTTCGTTTTCATTTTCTCTAAATAACTTTCATCAATATTATGCATTTGTTTTTCATAATGATGTAATTGTCTTTCTTTACTAATATTTTTAGCTTGACAATCTTCTAATGAAGATTGAAGACTAAGAATATATTTTTCTAAATCGTTTATTCTTTCATAAGAGTCTTTTAAATCTAATTCTAATTTATTATTCTTATTCGTTAGTTCTAATTGTTTTTTTCTACTATCTTGTAAATTAACAATTACTTTTTTCTTAAATTCTCTTTTTTCATTTTCATCATCTGTTGTTAAAAATCTAATCCCAATATATCCTATTATATTTTTTCCTGTTTCATCATATTGAGGGAAAATTGTTGCATTGATAAAATATGGACTTCCATCTTTTGCTTTATTTTTAACCTTTCCTTGCCATCTTTTACCAGCTTGAATAGTATCCCATAATTCTTTAAATGAAGCCTTTGGCATATCTGGATGTCTTACAATATTATGAGGTTTACCAAGTAGTTCTTCTTCTTTGTATTGAGCAACTTCACAAAATATCTTGTTTACATAAGTGATATTACCTTTTAGATCTGTTTTAGAAACAATTGCAACTTGGTTTAAAGCATCAAGATATCTAGTCATTTCTTCATCTTGTGCAGCCATCTTTCTATAAGAAAACCTATCATGACACCTATTGGCTATTTTAAACAGTAGTTCTTTTGTTCCTAATGACTTAGATATATATTCAGTTACATCACACTCAATTGCTTCAAGTAGAAGTTCTGTTTGAGTATGCCTTGTATTAATCATAAAAGGTATAGTTTTGTCAATTTTTCTAACTTCTTTTAATAAATCTACGCCATTTATTCCAGGGATATTTATGCTTGTAAGTATTAAATCAATAGAATCTTTATCTTGTTTGTACATTGATAATGCTTCAAGTCCATCATTAGATACATAAACTTTTTTTAATACTTTTTCTAAAATAGTAATTAACTTTTTTCGTAAACCTTCATTTGCTTCAACATAAAGTATTGTTACACTTTCTAAAATATTATTCATAAATACTACCCTTTTACAATTACATACTAAATAATATTATAAACTATTTCCGTTTTTAGTTTTTGAACTTTTATTTCACTTATACTTAAATTATTAATTTCTAATTTCATTAGTTCTTGAGTAGTTTTAATATTATTTTTAGATATTTTATTTAATATTATACCTCTATATGCCTTAGCCCAATGACTTACAACTTTTCCGTCTTTTATAAATTTCATTGTTGTATAAGGTTTACTCAACTTATAAAATTTTTCATAAAATCCTGCACGTAAATCTAAAATATCTTCATCTTCTAAATATTCATCTAAAGTTTTTGAGAAATGTTCTTTATAAAAAACCTCTACAGCTAAGTTATCTAGCTTTTCACCTTGCTTTAATTTATAGTCAGGAAGTCCTGTATCTCCTGCCAATATTGGCCCAAAAAGATTTGAAAATATTATAACATTTTCATCAATATACTTTTTTTCTAAATCTGATAATTCATCATATTTTACATAATCATAAGCAACACCATCATATCTTTGAATAACTTTTTTAGTATTTCTAGTAAAAATATCACTTGAATAATAATCGATTACATCTTGTTTTTTTGTACCTATTAATTTTGCTATTTCATTATTACTTGCATTGTTTATAAAAGATTGGTACTTATTTATCATTTCTTCTCTATATTTAAATAACTCTGGAAAAATAAAATTTTCTTTTGTAAATTTTATATCATTACCATCTTTATATTTTGCTTCACTTGGTGAAAATAATATTTTCATTTTTTTCCTTATTCTGTAAAAGTTCCATCAACATAGAACCATTTATTATTCACTTTTAAAAACCTACTATTTTCAGTAAAAGAGGCATCTAAATTATCTTGTTGTAAAGTTGCTCTAAACTTTACAAAACTCTCTTTTTTATCTTCAATACTTTCATATATTTCTAATTTTATAAAATCTGTATAATCACTAAAATTTATAATATCTTTTTTCCAGCTATCAATGTTTAAGGTATAGTCTTGATTATCACTATGAGTTGTTTTAATTATGTAATTAGCATCGTTTAATATATAAGCAGTAAATCTTGAGCGCATTAATTCTTCTGCTGTTTTTGCATTAGAACCGTCATGAAAAACTTTACAACATTTCTTGTATTTTTTTAGCGAGCCGCAAGGACATTCACTATTTGGAGGTATCTTCAAAATAAGACTCCTAAAATATTTTAGGAAATATTAGCATAAATTGAGTAAAAGCTTTGTAGACATATGCCTACAAAGATTTATTATTTAGTTAGAATATCTTCTTTTTTCTTAGCTGCTTTAGATTTTTTAGCTTTTGAAATTTGAGATTTTCTTTTATCTTCAATTTTAGATGTTTTTCTCTTTTCAGCCATCTTCACTTTTGAAACAGTTTTATTCCCTTTTACATTTGAAATAATGCCAGGTCCGAAACCTTTTATATTTTTTAAATCATCTGCACTTTTAATCTTGTTTGATTTTCTGTACTTAATTATTTGCTCAGCTTTAACTGGTCCAATACCTTTTATACTCATAAGCTCATTCTTTGATGCAGTTTGTAAATTAACAGCTGCAAATATAAATGAAACACTTAACATTAGTAAGACAATAATTTTCTTCATTTTCTCTTTCCTTAAAATAATTTAATTTATTATATCTAATTAGAATTAAATATCTTTAATTTTATTTTGTAATTATGTATAAATTGTGTATTAGTTAAGTTTCTTATATTTTCCGATTTTTGCTTTTCTTTTTATTTCACGTTCAATTATGAATTGAGAGTATTCATAATTTCCACCTTTTATTGCCATTTCTTGACTATTACAACTTGGACAATAAAAGAATACTCTTGAATTATATTTATTTTCATCATAAACTAATAAATTCTCACATTTTGAGCATTTGCTATGTAAAGTCTTGATATTTTCCTTATCCCATTCCCAATACCATGGGTTTTGAGTATTTAATAAGTTATCTTTTGTATAATTACAATTATCTTTTTTCCAAAAGAAAATATAACATACATAAAGTGTTATAGTTAAAGTAATTAATAAAGTATAGATGATAAATGAATCAGAGATTTTCAATCCTAAAGTGATTTTTGAAATTATACAATAGTGTTATACATATACAATATTAAAGGAACTAAATGTTAAACCAAATACCCCTGCAATTAATCTCAAATTTTGCATCAATTGTTATCTTAGGTATCTTATTTTATAGATATTTACAATACAAAAAAAATATGGATGTAATCCAAGGTTTAGAAAAACTACATATTACAAATGATTTAAGTGATGAAGATAAAGCATTTATTACAAAAAATGAGGATGAGTATAAATTAAAACTTATAAAAACAGAATCACTTATTAAGTTTGCTAAACCATTGTTTATATTAATAGTTGGGATAATCTTTATAGCTTTTCCATTTGCAGAAGCATTAATACATTTAAATGTCGTAGTTGTTGCTTTTATTTTTATGCAAGTAACTAAAATTCATACAACAAATATATATGGATTATTATATAAACTAAAAAGAGAAGACTAAGCTTTTCTCTTTATTCGTTTATTAAATATTTTAGATTTTCATGGTCCAAAATTTTTATATAACCTTTTTCATTTTCAATTATTCCATCTTTTTTTAGTTTAGAAATTTTTCTTGAAAATGTTTCAGGAGTAATATTTAATATTTGTGCAATTTTTACTTGTTTTAAGTTTATTAAAATTGTTTCATTATCCAATAAAAACTTCGCAATCTTTTCACTACTATTTGAGCTAATATTATATGAAATAAAACTCTCCAATGCTTTAATCTTTTTTGTTAAAGATTTAATAAAAAACATTGATATTTCAGGTTTCAATAAAAACTCTACTTTAAACTTTTCATAATCAATCAATAAAACTTCTGCATCTGTTTCAAAAGCACAATTTGCAGGAAATTTTGCTTCATCATAATTTGCAATTTCTGCTATTAGTGATGGTGCCATTAGATTATGTATAATAACTTCATTATCTTTATGATCATGAGTATATAGTTTTACAACACCTTTTATTAGTAAGTGAAGAAACTTTGGCTGGTCACCTTTATAAAATAGTATTTCATTTTTTCTATAACGCTTTTTTACTGATATTTCTTTTAGTCTTCTTAATTCATCTTCTTTTAAAAAACTAAAAAAATAGTAATCTTCTAATCCATTTATTCCCATATTTACTCTCTTTTATATTGACTTTTGTCAATGTATATAAACGTATTTTATGTAAAAATATTAAAAACAAATTTAAATAAGACAATTTTTGCCTTAAATATGAAAATAAAGGTATTATTCAACATGACAAAAGAAAAATTTGAAATAGAAATCAATACTTTAAAAAAATTCTTTGAAGTATATTGTAAGGATAAACATGAAAACCAAATACAAAAAACAGTAAATTTAGAATATAAAGATAAGAAGTTTACACTTGATTTATTACTTTGTGAAGAGTGTCATGAAGCTATAAATTACTCTTTTGAAAGATTAGATCAATGTCCTCACGAAATAAAACCTAGATGTAGGACTTGTCCATCTCCTTGTTATGAAAAATCTAGATGGAAGAATATTGCAAAAGTTATGAAGTATGCAGCAATTAAATTAAGTCTTACGAAAATGAAAAATAAAATTACGAGTATATTCTCTTAATTTTACCATCTAACCTCAGCTTTTCCTAACTGCTTTAAAATATCATTTGTTTTAGAAAAATGCTTACATCCAAAGAAACCTCTATATGAAGATAAAGGGCTTGGATGAACACCTTTTAAAATATAATGTTTAGAGGTATCAATAATTTTCTCTTTTTTAATAGCACTAGCACCCCATAATATAAAAATTATATCTTTAGTATTTAAAGAAATAAATTTGATTAAGTTGTCAGTGAACTTTTCCCATCCTAATTTATGGTGCGATTTAGGTTTTGCTTCTTCTACTGTTAAAATAGCATTTATTAGTAATACTCCATCTTTTGCCCAAGGATTTAAATCCCCATCTTCACATGTTGATTTTTTATTTAAATCACTTGAAATCTCTTTTAATATATTTCTCATTGAAGGTGGGTTTTTCACATCACATGGAGTTGAGAAAGCTAAACCTTGGGCTTGACCTGCTGAGTGATAGGGGTCTTGTCCTAAAAGAACTACTTTTAAATTTGACATAGGTGTTAAATCAAATGCGTTAAAAATCTTCTCCTTAGGAGGAAAAACTGTAGTTTTAGTATATGCTTTATTAATACTTTTCATCAAATTAATATAATATTCTTTTGATTCTTCTTCTTTAAAAAAATCTTCCCAATTCATTTTTATCCTTATAAAATAGGTGATTTAATAACCATCATTTTTTCGTTTGACATCTCTTCCATAGCATGAACTATTCCACCCATACCAAGTCCAGAAACTCTAGCTCCTCCAAATGGCATCCAATCAACTCTAAATGCAGTATGGTCATTTACCATTACAGCAGTTGCATTTAATCTTTTTACTGAGTTTAAAGCTATATCAATATTTTTAGTAAATACAGCAGCTTGGAAAGATACATCTAAAGAGTTAGCTCTAGTTATTGCTTCATCTAGTGTCTTATATGAATAAATACATACAACTGGTCCAAATACTTCTTTTTGAGATATAATAGCATCATCTGAAGCATTTAATATTACAGTTGCTTCATAACAAGATTCATTTATTCTTTTTCCACCAGTTAAAATTTTAGCACCTTTATCAACAGCTTCATTAACCCATTGTTCAACTCTATTTACTTCATCATTATTAATTAAAGGCCCAACTTCTGTTTTTGGATCTAATTGGTCACCAACCACTAGTTTTTTTGCAGCTTGAGTTAATTTACTTGCTACTTCATCACAAATTGATTCATGTACATACACTCTTTGAACAGATACACAAACTTGTCCTGCATGATAAAATCCACCTTTTGCAAGTGCTGGAATCATATCATCAATATTGGCATCACGCTCAACAATAACAGGGGCAACTCCACCATGTTCTAAGGCAACTCTTGTACCTGGACTTACTTTTGAGTTTAAGTACCAACCAACTGCTGCTGAACCTATAAATGTTAAGAAATTAGTTTTAGTAGAAGTTGCTAATAACTCACCAGCTTTCCTATCACAAACAACAGCTTGTGCCCAACCTTTTGGAAGACCTGCTTCTTCTAATATTTCAACTAATCTTATTGCACTCATTGGAGTTTGTGTTGCTGGTTTTATTATAACTGGACAACCTACTGCAAGAGCAGGAATAACTTGATGAACTGCTAGATTAAAAGGATGATTAAAAGCTGAAATTGCAGCTACTACTCCAATTGGTTCTTTAAAAGTATAAGCCATTCTATTTGCACTTGAAAGTGTATGGCCCATAGCTATTTCTTTACCTTCATATGCTCCTAAATGCTCAATTGCAATTTTAATACCATTAATAGCTCTTTGAATTTCTACTTTTGAATCTATATATGGTTTTCCTCCTTCACTTGCACAAAGAATAGTAAGCTCTTCTACTTGTGAAGACATAATCTTCATCACATTTTCTAAAATCTCTATTCTTTTATATTTTGGTAAATAATTTTGCGTATCTAAGTATGTATTATGCGCTAAGTCAATTGCACTTTCAACTTCCTCATATGAACTAAACTTAACTGTTCCTACTATTTTTCCATCAAATGGTGATGTTACTTTTATTGTATCCATAATTTTCCTTTTACTTTTTCTTTAAAATCTCTATATTAAACACTCTTTTTTTGCTAATAAATCATTTAAAATTGCATGATTTAAAGAGTAGTCAACTGCTAAATCAATTAAATGAACACCTTCAGAATTTACACATTTTTCTAAAGTTGATAAACAAACTCCTACTTTTCCTATTCGTATTCCTTTATTAAATTTTAACTATTTACTTTATAATAGTACAAGTATCTAAAAGTAATGCTTTATATTATATTAATAATATTTTTTATACTATTGCTTTAACTTAAAAAGAGGTCTAATATGAAAAGAATTCTACTTATTCTAATCGTTGTAATAGTTGTTCCAATAGTTTATTTAATAATTAATAACTACAATAAT
>NYWO01000105.1 GCA_002685075.1 Arcobacter sp. | reverse complement strand
CCAACGCAGAGATTGGCAAAAAGAAATATTAGAAAATTCTCTTTTTTAGAAATCGTCGAAGTCAATGCTTCCTTTAGAGTAATTAACAACATTCCCTTCAAAGAAATTAGTTCTTTGGTCATTGAATGAGGCATAACCATCAACCCATGGAATAGGGTGTTTAACATTATATTCTGGTTTATACCCAACTGCATCAAGTCTTTTATCTGCTAGGTATTGAATATATTGTTTGATAATTGCATCTGTAAATCCTAAAATTTGACCTTGTGTGATATAAGAACCCCATGAAGCTTCAAGCTCAACAGCTTTTCTAAACATAGCTCTTACTTTTGCTTCTAATTCAGGTGTGAATAATTCAGGTCTTTCTTTTCTAACAGAGTTAATCATGTTTTGGAATAATAATAAATGTGTAACTTCATCTCTTTGGATGAATCTAATCATTTGTGAAGAGCCTAACATTTTCCCAGATTTTCCAAGTGCATACATAGCCGCAAATCCTGCATAGAAATATAAACCTTCTAGAATTTGGTTTGCAAAAAGAGCAAGAACAATTTTTTCATCTGTAATTTCACCTGCAAGGTTTTTATATACATCTGCAATGTAATTGTTTTTTTCTCTAAGTTGCGCATCATTTTTCCACATATCATAAATCTCATCTGTATTATCAGAAATAGATTCAACCATAACTGCATACGATTTTGAGTGATTTGCTTCTTCATATGATTGTCTTGAAAGACATGCATTTACTTCAGGAGCAGTAATATATGGGTTTATATTATCCATTAAGTTATTTGTTTGTAATGAATCCATGAAAATTAATTGAGATAATACTAAATCATACATTCTTTTTTCAGGAGCTGTTAGATATTTATAATCTTTTGCATCTCCTGTCATTTGTACTTCTTTAGGAAACCAAGTGTTACCTTCCATAGTATCCCAAAGGTTAAGTGCCCATTGGTATTTCATTTTAGTGAAGTTAATCATTCCATCACTATTACCACCAAAAATTCTTCTATCGTTTAAACTCTCTTTCGAGTCAGGGTTATATATTACTTTTCTGTCCATGTGTTCTCTCTTATATTTTATTCAATTTTATTTAATTTATTTTCATGGAAGTTATCTTATTGACAACCAGAACATTCCATACTTCTATCTTCTACATCATTATTAGCTTCAGGAGACTGGCTTCTTAGATAATAAGTTGACTTTAATCCTAATTTCCAAGCTAATGTATAAATCTCATGTAAATACTTCCCACTTGCTCTATCTAAGCTCATGAAAATATTTGTACTTTGACCTTGATCTATCCATTTTTGTCTAATAGCTGCTGCTTTAATTACTTGTAACTGATCAATTTCAAAAGCAGGTGTATAATAAGACCATGTTTCTGGGTTTAATTTTGGTACAACTACAGGAATTAATCCTGATAAATTCTCTTCAAACCATTTTCTTTTGTATACAGGCTCAATAGCTTGTGTAGTACCAACTAGAATCGAAATTGACGATGTTGGTGCAACTGCCATTAGGTAACCATTTCTCATACCATTTGCTTTAACTTCTTCTCTTAACACATCCCAATCATAAGCAGCATCAAATAAATCTTTTTCAATTAATGCATTTACTGCTTGTGGTGCATGATCATGAGGCATAATTCCTTGCGACCATTTAGAACCCTCAAATGTTGGATAAACACCTTTTTCAACACCTAATTTAGATGATGAAGAAATTACATTATATGAAATTGCTTCCATAACAGAATCAATCTTTTTAAAGTGATCTTGCGATCCCCATGCTAATTTATGCTCAGCCAACATTTCAGCTTCACCCATAACACCAAGACCAATAGATCTAGATTTTAAGTTAGTTGCTTTTACTTTTCTTAATGGATAAAAGTTTAAATCAATCACATTATCAAGCATTCTAACAGCAATTGGAACGACTCTTTCAATATCTTCTTTAGTATTGATTCTAGAAAGGTTTACAGATGCTAAATTACATACTGCTGTATCACCATCTATTTTTTGTTTTTCAACGATAAATACTTTCTTTCCATTAATAGAATCAAGTGCAGTAACTTTATTAGCTTTCTTTTCAATTCCACCATCAACTATAACTAAATCTTCTTCTTCATAAGTAGAAATTGAACCATCATTAAATTCTAATTTTATTTTATAGTGGTTAGGATTCGTATTTTGGAAAATCTCTGTACAAAGGTTTGAAGATCTAATATGACCAACATGAGAATTTGGATTTGCTCTATTTGCATTATCTTTAAAACAAAGGAAAGGAGAACCAGATTCAAAATAAGATGTTAAAATCTTTTTCCATAAATCTTTTGCTTTCATTCTATCTTTTGTAATAGATTCATCATTTTCATATGCTTCATATCTAGCTTTGAATGCATCACCATGAAGTTCAGATAAATCTTTTACTTCATAAGGATCAAATAAAGTCCAATAAGAATCAGCTAGAACTCTTTCCATGAAAAGGTCAGTAATCCATAAAGAAGGGAATAAATCATGTGCACGACGTCTTTCTTCTCCTGAGTTTTTCTTTAAGTCAATAAAATCTACTATATCCATATGCCAAGGTTCTAAATAAACTGCAATTGCACCTTTTCTAGTACCTAATTGATCAACTGCTAAAGCAACATCATTTGTAATTTTAAGAAATGGTACTGTTCCACCTGCAGCACTTTTGTGGTCATCAATAACACCACCAAGTGCTCTAACTTGGTTCCAATCCCAACCAATACCACCACCATATTTCGATAATAGTGCCATTTCATGATAAGAATCAAAGATACCTTCAATATTATCAGGTGTTGAACCAATATAACAAGATGAAAGTTGATGTCTATTTGTTCTTGCATTTGATAATGTAGGAGTTGCTAACATAACTTCAAATTTAGAAACTACATCATAAAATTCTTTTGCTCTTTGTTGTTTATTTTCTTCATCTTGAGCAAGGAAAATAGCAATTGCCATAAACATTTGCTGTGGTAATTCAATTGGATTACCCTCTTTATTTTTGATTAAATATCTATCATATAAAGTTTTAATACCAAGATAATTAAATAAATAATCTCTTTCTGGCTTGATATAGTCATTTAAATCATCTAAATCAAAACCTTCTCCTAAATTAGGCAGTAATCTTCCTGCATCTTTACCATATTGAAGATACTCTTTAAAGTGACAGTATGGTTCACCTTTAATTCCATGAGTAGCTTTACCAACTCTATGATATAAATCAAAGATAAAAAGTCTTGCTGCTGTAAATGTCCAGTTTGGAACATCAATATCAATTTTTTCAACTGCTGTTTTAATAAGTGCATCTTGGATATCAGAACTACTCATTCCATCAATAAATTTGATTTGTGAGTCAAGTTCTAATTCACTCTGAGATACACCTTCTAAATCTGCAGTTGCATCAATAGTCATTTTTTGAATTTTTGTAATATCTAAAACTTCTTTTCGACCATTTCTTTTTTGAATCATTATTGCCATTTTAGATATCTCCTATTTAAATACTCTTTTGAAAATTGCACTAACATTTTTAGTGTAATATTCAAAATTAAAACATTCTCTAATTTGTTTTTTTGATAAAGACTTACCTAACTCTTCATCAGCTAATAAATATTGAAGATATAAAGACTCACCTTTGTCATTAGTTGATGGTTTTCCTTGTTGAATTTCTTGCCAAACTTTCATAGCATTTCTTTGAACAATTCTATATGCATCTTCTCTTGAAACACCTGCAAGTGGTAGTTCTAATAATACTCTTTGTGAAAATACTAATCCACCTGTTAAGTTTAAGTTTTTCATCATATTTTCAGGCATTACTGTTAAGTTTGCAATTACATTGTTCATTCTGTGAAGCATAAAGTCAGATGTAATAAATGCATCAGGTAACCAGAATCTTTCACTTGATGAGTGAGAAATATCTCTTTCATGCCATAGTGCAACGTTTTCCATAGCAGGCGCTGCAAAAGATCTAATTGTTCTTGCTAATCCTGTAATATTTTCAGTTAAAATTGGATTTCTTTTATGAGGCATAGCAGAAGAACCTTTTTGACCTTTTGCAAAAAATTCTTCACATTCATAAACTTCAGTTCTTTGTAAGTGTCTAACTTGAACTGCAAATTTTTCAATACTTGAAGCCATAGAGGCTAAAGCAGTTGCTAATCTTGCATATCTATCTCTGTGAACTACTTGATTTGAACATGGCTCTGGTTTTAAACCTAATTCTTTCATTGCATACTCTTCTAATTTTAAAGGAGCGTGTGCGAAGTTACCCATTGCACCTGAGATTTGACCAACTGAGATAACTTTTCTTGTTTCTTTTAAGTTTTTAAGGTGTCTAGCCATTTCATCATACCAAACAGCAAGTGTTAAACCAAAAGTAATAGGTTCACCATGAATACCATGAGATCTTCCTACCATTAAAGTATATTTATGTTCTTTGGCTCTTCTTTTAATTGATTTCATAAGAATCTTAACATCTTTGATAATTAAGTCTAAAGAATCTCTCATTTGAAGTGCAACACCAGTATCAACTGCATCTGATGATGTCATTCCATAATGGAACCATCTTGACTCTTCACCAAGCGATTCCGAAACACTTGTGTTAAATGCAATTAAATCGTGTTTTGTTACTGCTTCGATTTCTTCTATTCTTTCTACTGAAAAAGTTGCATTTTTTACAATTTTTTTAGCATCTTCATCTGGGATTAAACCAATTTTATTCCAAGCTTTAACTGCTGCTTTTTCTACTTCTAGCCATGCTGCATATCTTGCTTGTTGTGTCCATTTTGAACTCATTTCTTCTCTAGCATATCTTTCAATCATCTATAGGTCCCTTATAATCGTTTTTATATAATTTTTATATATAATTTTTAATCTATTTTAGTATGATATAATACCCAAATAGACAAAATATAAGATAAAATTGAAGCTATATTAAAAAATTATTCAGGATATAACATTGCCCTTTATTTTAGAGAAAATTAAAGCGATAAAAGATAAAAAACTTAGTCTTTTTCTATTACAAGATTTAAAAATAAACCATAGAAATACCCAACGATACGCAGCTAGAGGTAGAATATTTGATGAAAATATGAAAACAATTAAAGCAAGTGACAAAATCCCTAGTGAATTTATTTACATGGCTGTTTTTAAGGGGATTTCAAGAGGTTTAAAACCTTTAGTTGAATTTAGTGAATTTGCTATTTTTGATAAGCCAACACACCTTATGGTTCACCCCATTTCAAAAAATACAAAATACTCACTTTTAGATGAAATTAGACATCATTTTGGTGAAAATGCTAACTTAATTCATAGAATAGATGCAGAAACTTCAGGACTAGTTATAGTTGGAAAAAATAAAAAAAGTGAAAAAATTTTAAAAGATATGTTTGAAGAAAAGAAATATCATAAATCATATTTAGCAATAGTTGAAGGTCATATAAAAGATGAAGTTACAATTGACTCTCATTTAGAAAAAGAAGGCTTAAATATTGGTGTTAGGATGAAAGCTGGAAATAGTGGAAAAGAGTCTTGTACTATAATAAAACCTATAAAATATAATGAAAAATATAATACTACTTTAATTGAAGCTATTCCACTAACAGGAAGACAACACCAAATAAGAGTGCATTTATACTCAATTGGACATAGAATTGTAGGTGATCCTATTTATGGTGTAAATGATGAGATTGCTGAAGATTATTTAAATAAATCATTAGATAAAGATTTAAGAGAGAAAGAAACAGGAAGTCATAGATTATGGCTTCATGCTAATTATTTAGAGTTTACATTTAAAGATATAACTTATAAAATAAAGTCAAAAAATCCTGATATTTATGATTTTTTTAATAAATAAGTAGTGCTATAAATAAATATCTTGAAAACTTTGCAATTACAACAAGTAAAATAAATAGTTTTAAATTAAATTTTAAAACTCCTGCTATAAAAGTAAGTGGGTCTCCAATAATTGGAACCCATGAAAACAGAATGCAAATAGAACCATACTTATCAAAGTAATTTTTACTTTTTAAAATTGATTTTTCTTTCAATAAACCTTTTTTTAAAAGAAACTCTTCACCTTTTAGTCCCAAAAAATAGTTAAGAATAGAGCCTAAAGAGTTTCCCAAAGTTGCTATTAAAATTAAATAAATGATATTAAAACCCTCTTTTATATCATAAATTAATAAAGCTTCACTTCCAAAAGGAATTAAAGTAGCTGAAATAAAAGCAGAGAAAAATAAAATTACATATGTCATTTAATTCTAAATATCTTTTTTATCTTTTTAAGTGGAGCTTCTGAAATAAATACACCAAATAAAATAGTTGCTGATGCAATTAACTCTACAATAGAAAGCTTTTCATTTAATACAAGAAAAGCTAAAATAAGAGTAAATACAGGAATTAAGTATATAAAAATTGCAGCTTTTGATGCTTCTATTTTTGTAAGTGCATAATTATATAAACCATATCCACCAAGAGTAACCACTACACCTAAATAAACTACACATAAGACTGAAGTAAGTGAAATATTTAAATCAACAGTATAGAATTCATAAAGGAAAAATGGAAAGAAAAATATAGCTCCAATAAATACTTGTATTGCAGTTATAAATAAAGCTGAATATTTATTTGCTAAATATCTAGCAACTATAGTATATCCTGCACCACAAACCATTGCTAAAAGTTCAAAGAAATTCCCAAGAATTGGGTTTGGAGCACTTACACTTGAAGTACTTTGTAAACTTAACCAAACAACTCCAGCTATTGCTATAAAAGAACCTACAAGTAATTGCTTAGTAATAATTTCTTTTAAAAAATATCCCGCTGCCATTGCTGTTATTACTGGCATTAAAGATGTTATCATTCCAACTTGTGAAGCAGTTGTAAGCTGTATAGCCTTTGCTTCAAATATAAAATATAAACATGGCTCAAAAAAAGCCAAAAGAATAATATATTTAATATCACGTTTAGAAAATTCATATTTTAAAAAACTTTTAATAAAATATATAAAACAAAGTGATGCTATTGCCATTCTAAAAAATATTACTGTATATGGTTCTAAATCATTCATTGCTAATTTTAAAGCTATAAAAGAACTAGCCCAAATAAACATAGCAAATATTAAAGATAATATCCCTATAAAATTAAAGTTTTTTTTCAAATTTTTTCCAATCTTCTAAAATAATTTCCATATTATACATAGAATTTGCAATAAGTAAATTAGTTTATAATAAATTTAAGATTTTTTAGATATAATTAAAACTCAAAAGAAAAGCACTGAAAATACATTGGTATTTTGAGTGCTCTTCTTTAGACCCTTACAATTATTATCAAAGACAACGCCCCAGGATGGGAACATAGCAAGGCACCTTTTTTAGTGGTGTGTTTGGGTATCTGGAGAAGAGTACTTTTTAAGTACTCTTTTTTTTTGCACTAATTTTTCTAATAAACTAAAATTACTACAATAAGTCTTCAAAATTTGAATTTAATATCAATAATTTTCTATCATTTTTATTATAAATAAATCTTTTATCTTTTTCTTTTATTGCTTTTAATATAATTAGTTTTATATCATTTTGAGATTTATTATTTCTCTTCATAAAAAGTGAAAAATCTTTTAATGTGATAAATTTAGATGTGTTTGTATCACTATTTTTTTTAAGTTCTTCAATTTGTGGCTTATAAATAGAACGCATTTCATTAAATGCACTTTGTAAAAGTTTTATTTCAGAATTTAAAACATTCATCATATCTTTTTGATTTCTCTCTAATCTATTTATTTCAGATATATACTGTTTTTTCATCCATTTATGTGATTTTTTTAATAAAGCTATTTGTTCATCTTTAACTTCAATAACTAAGCTAATTTCATTATTTTGCTTTGCCTTGTTACTTGAAGTAGTTGTAGCAGACTCATTTTCCATTTTATCAGTTATATAAACAAATATTTTACCTGATTGTTTTATTGATTTTAATTGATTTTTTTTTATTCTGTAATGTATACCTTGTAAAGAAAGCCCAAGGATTTGGGCTGCTTGAGTTGTAGTAACTAATCTTTCCAAGGCTAAAACCTACATCTTTGCAGAGTCTATTTCAATTACAGTATGAACATTACCTCTTGGTTTAAAATCTGCAATAACTTTTAACCATCTAGGACTTAATTTTTCATATAATGTATCAAATATTTCATTAGCAGAATTTTCATGTGAAACTTCTCTAAACATAAAAGTATTAATATAAATTTTTAATGCTTTTAATTCTATAACTTTTTCATCTGGAGTATATTGTATTTTAATTGTTGCAAAATCTGGATACCCACTTCTTGGGCATTTAGCCATAAACTCAGGTAACTCAATATCTATAATATAATTTTTTTTATTTGTATTTGGCCAAAAGTTTTCATCTTTATTAATATCAAATTCTCTTATTTCTACTTCACCATATTTCATTTCCATATTTTTTATAACCTTTATTAGTATTAATTTAGGCAATTTTATCTAAATCTTACTTACAAATATTACTAAGTGAAAAAAAACTTAAATTTAAGTATAATCGCTGAAATTAATAGATATTTAAAATAAGAGAGAATTATGACTGACAAAATATATGACATTGTAATAATTGGTGGTGGACCTGGTGGAATAGGCTGTGCAATTGAAGCATCTTCACATAAAATAGGTGAAATTTTACTAATTGAAAAAACAGATAATCACTCAAATACTATTAGAAAATTTTATAAAGATAATAAAAGAGTTGACAAAGATTATAAAGGTCAAGTTGCAACTTTACAAGGAAATGTAGAATTTTTTGATGGAACAAAAGAGACAACACTTGATTATTTTGATGATTTACTTGATAGTGAAAAAATTGATTCTTCTTTTAATACAGAAGTAGAAAAAATAGTAAGAGTTGAAGAACTTTTAGAAGTACATACATCAAATGGTATTGTAAGAACAAAAAATGCTGCTATTACTATTGGAAAAATGGGAAAACCTAATAAACCATCTTATAAAATCCCTCCATCAATAAAAGCACAAGTTAATTTTAACCTTGATAAGTGTTCATCAAATGAAAAAGTATTAGTAGTTGGTGGTGGAAATTCTGCTGCTGAATATGCTTATGATTTAGCTGATCAAAATAACAATGTAACTATGGTTTATAGAAAAGCTGAGTTTTCAAGATTAAATGAAATAAATGAAGAAATATTAACAAAATATCATGGAGAAGAAAAACTTAGACTTAGAATGAGTACTGATGTTGAGTCTTTAGAAAATGATGCAGGAAAAGTAAAAGTTAATTATAATGACGGTTTTAGCGTACTTTATGATAGAGTAATTTATGCAATTGGTGGTACTACACCTGTTGATTTCTTAAAATCTTGTGGTGTAGAAGTTGATGAAAATTCTAAACCAATTTTTGATGAACATCATGAAACAACGGCAAAATGTGTTTATGTTGCAGGTGATATTGCACTTAAATCTGGTGGTTCAATAGCAATTGCTTTAAATCATGGATATCACATAGTAAATAATATTATTAGAAAAAGAGGGCAAATTTTTTCTCATACTGATATTGTTGCTAAACTAGAAGACCCTAAATAAAACAAAGCTACAAGCTTTGTTTTATTCTATAGAATATGGTAGTTCTATTTTAAATATAGCTCCTAAACTACCATTATCAACACTAATTTTTCCATTTAACTGATTAACTACAATATCATAAGATAAATATAAACCAACTCCCACGCCTTTTGAGTTAAATTTAGTAGTAAAGTAAGGTTCAAAAATATTATTGATAATATCCTCATCTATTCCACCTGCATTATCTTCTATTTCAATTATTACATTTTCTTTTGTTTTTAATACTCTAATGTTAATAATTTTTTCTTTTAAATTTTCATTTTTAATTAAAGCATTATTTGCATTAATTAAAATATTATATGAAACATGAGATAAAAGATTTGGAATAGTTTTAATATTAATATCATTATCTCTAATATCAAAATTTATTTTTATAAAATTCTTTTTCAAAATATCAGAATGCATTATAATCAAATCTGAAATAACATTTTTGATATTTACAAGTTCTATATTATAGTTATCTTCAGTATATTTACTAAAAGTATCAATTGTTTTTGTAAGAAATCTTACATTTTCCATAACAATTTTATAACTATTATCAAACTCTTCATTTTCTAATATATCTAACTCTTTTTTTAGTTTTATTCCTGAAATTGCAGTAGCAATCACTGATAAAGGCTGTCTCCATTGATGTGCAATATTATTAAGCATTTCACCCATTTGTGCCATTTTTGACTGTTCATAAATATATTTTTCTTGACTTTGTCTTCTCTCAACTTCTTCTTGAACTCTTAAATCTAAACTTTCGTTTAGCTCATTTAATTCTTTAGTTCTGATTTTTACTTGCTCTTCTAATATACTATATGATTTAAATACTTCATCATCTTTTTTCTTTAGATACTTAAGCATAATATTAAAATTATCTGTTAATTCATAAATTTCATCACTTGAAGCTTTGTTTTGTATCTCTTTATAACTACCAGCAACAATAGCTTTAGTACTTTTATTAAGTTCTAAAATAGGTTTTATAAGCCATTTTGTTAAAATAAAAGTGAAAAATGCTAAAAATAAAAAAGATATCAATGTAATTAGCATAAAATTTTTATAAATTATATTTAGATTTTTATTATACTCATCAAGTGAAAAAGCTATATGAACCCAGCCCCATTTATAAGAAGTAATCTGAATAGGATAAACATAATGAAAAACATCTTCTTTACATAAATTACATTTTAAAATACCATGTTCTTTTTTACTTTTTTCTAAGACCTTAATATTCTCATCAATTTTTGTAAGTAAAGACCATTTATTATTTTTTATAAAAATTGGATCTTCATCAATTTTATAAAAAGATTTATTTTCATTTCTATTTATACTTACTTTTTGATTTTAAATACTCTTTATAATATTCATCAAGTTTATCCAAATCTCGTTTTTCAATAATACTAAGATCTTTGATTTTTAACATATCAAAAAGTTCATGTTTTCTTTCACTTGCAAAAAATTTATTTAATATTTCTTTAAATATTTTTATGTTTTCTGATGTATTATTTTTATTAAAAAGTATTAATAAATAAGGGAAAATTTCAGGACTTGATTTTAAAATTTTTATTTTTTTCTTAATAGCAGGATTTAATTCAAGCATTATGTCATATTCAAAAGAAGTAACAACTGCTGCATCATATTTAGAAAAATATGTTTGCAATACTAAAGAATTAGATTTATTATAACTTATTTTTGAGATTAAATTATCTGCACTTTTTTTAGTACTGTCTATATAAGTTTTTTCTAAAAATACTTTTCCAAAGTTATTTAAAGTATCAATTCCAATTTTTTTATCTTTTAAATCTGAAATTGAATTTATATTACTTTTTATATTAGTAATTAAATACATCTTTTGATAAGCATTTTTTTACTTTTTTTTAAATGCCAATAATCCATAGTATTATTATCAAGTTTTTCTTTGTATTTTAGATAACCATAAGGAGTGATTGGAATAATATCAAGCTTATTATTAATATAATCATTAATAACAGTTTCTTTATCTCTATAGAGCTCTATATTAATGTTTTCATAAATATTTAAAGCAAAATCTTTAACTTAAAGCACTTCTAGAATTTTTATAATTAGATACAACGCTAATGTTATTATGATATCCAATATTAATATTTTCTAATTTTTCATTTGAGTATAAAAATAATGGTAAAAGAATAAATATTATAATTTTAAAATACATAAAGATATTATATCTAAATAATCTTTTATAAAATGTAGAGTTTAGAGACTTTAAAAAGTCTCTAAAAAGTTTTTAAACGTCTAAGTGTTCAACGTCTTTTGCATGTTCTTCAATATAGTTTCTTCTAGGTTCTACTTCATCACCCATAAATAGAGTAAATGTATCAGATGCAACTTCAGCATCTTCAACTGTAACTCTTAAAAGTCTTCTAGCTTCTGGTGTCATTGTAGTTTCCCATAATTGCTCAGGATTCATCTCTCCAAGTCCTTTATATCTTTGGATATAAGCACCTTTTTTAGCTAATCCTTCTATTTCATCAAGAATTTCAATTAAATCTCTTCCATCGAACATAGAAATATCTCTTTCAATTAACTTACTAAATATATAAGTAGCTTCAGAGAAGTAAGGTGATGCAAATAACTCATCATCAATAATAAGCTCTTCTAAACCAGCTCCTGTTTGTACAAATAGCTGAATTTTTGTATCTGTAATAGTTTTTGATAAAATGTTATAACCTTTAGAATCAAGGAAAGATTTAACTTCATCAAATAATTTATCAAACTCTAAATTAACTAAATCAGAATTTTCAATTAAATGTTTTAATACTTCAGGTAATGAATATCTTTTTTCTAATTGAGCTAGCATTCCTCTATATCTTGAAACAGTTTTAAATAAATCAACTAAATCGTTATAACCTAAACCTTCAAAAGAGAATGATTCTAAACCATTTTCAATTAAGAAATTAGAAAGAGCAGTATCATCTTTTAAATAAGTCTCATTTTTACCTTTTTTATATCTATATAAAGGTGGCTGTGCAATGTAAAGGTATCCACTATCAACAATTGGTCTTAAAAATCTAAAGAAGAATGTTAAAAGTAGTGTTTGAATGTGAGATCCATCAACATCAGCATCCGTCATAATAATAATTTTATGATATCTTACTTTTTCTTCATTGAAATCTTCACCAATACCACAACCAATTGCAGTAATCATATTTCTAATTTCGTCAGATTTTAAAATTTTATCAAGTCTTGATTTTTCAACATTTAAAATCTTACCTTTTAGTGGTAAAATTGCTTGATAAACTCTATCTCTACCTTGCTTAGCTGAACCACCTGCAGAATCCCCTTCTACTAGGTATAATTCTCTAACTGCTGGATCTTTTGATTGACACTCCGCTAATTTACCTGGAAGTGTTCCAACTGTCATAGCATCTTTTTTTCTAGTTAAATCTCTTGCTTTTTTAGCAGCTTCACGTCCTCGTGCAGCCATTAAAGCTTTTTCCATAATCGCTTTTGCTTGATTTGGATTTTCTTCAAAATGTTTAACTAATGATTCAAAAGTAACTTTTTGACAAATAGGTTTTACATAAGAAGACCCTAATTTACCTTTAGTTTGTCCCTCAAATTGTGGTTCTGGAACTTTAACTGAAATAATAGCAATTAGACCTTCTCTTACATCATCACCTGTAATTTTTGCGTCTTTGTCTCTAGCTGATGCATTTTCATTTACATACTTAACAATTGCACGTGTAAGTCCTGCTTTAAAACCAGCTTCATGAGTACCACCATCAATTGTTCTAATATTATTTACAAAAGAAAGTGTTTTTTCTGTATATGTAGTGTTATATAAAACAGCAAAATCTGCTTCAATATCATCTTCACTTACATTAAAAGAAACTGCTTCAGTTACAGCTGTATCTTTGTTAATATCATTAGCAAATTGTGCAAGCCCACCTTCAAAATGGTAAACCTCTTTTTTATTTACTCTTTCATCTTTTAATTCAATAGTAATACTTGGATTTAAATATGCAATTTCTTTAAATCTCTTTGATAAAATATCAAATTGGAAATCTACAGTTTCAAAAATTGTTTCATCTGGCCAAAATTCAATTGTAGTACCAGTTTTTTTACAAGTATCAATTACTTCTAAGTCTTGAACAGGAATACCTGTTTTAAACTCTTGGTAATGAACTTGATTGTTTTGATAAATTGTCATTTTTAATTCAGAAGAAAGTGCATTTACAACAGAAACACCAACACCGTGAAGTCCACCTGAAACTTTATAAGTATCTTTATCAAATTTTCCACCAGCATGAAGTACTGTTAAAGCAACAGTTGCTGCTGATTTTTTTTCAGTAGGATGCATTCCTGTAGGAATACCTCTTGCATTATCTGAAATTAAACAAGAACCTTTTTTTGTAATAGTAACTTTAATCGTATCACAAAATCCTGCCATTGCTTCATCAATAGAGTTATCTACTACTTCATAAACACAGTGATGTAGACCGTTTACACTAGTATCTCCAATATACATACCTGGTCTTTTTCTAACTGCTTCAAGACCTTTTAAAACTTTTATATTGCCAGCGCTATATTCATTACTCATTGGTGGTTTCCTTTTTCTATTTTTCTAAAACAATTGGCATTACAATTGTATAAAATTTTTCATCTTCTAGATAAAATGGTAAGTTTGATTCGTTAAAACCTACTGTTATATTTTCATTATTTGTCATACTTAAAAAATCTAATAAATATTTTGCATTTACTGCTAAATAAAACTCTTTATCTATATTTAAATTCATATCAATTTGTGTTTTTGATTCTGTATCTTCATCTAAAGATTCAAAAATTATCGAAGTAGAATTAAAAGTAATTTTAATATTTGAGAATAAAGAAGTTACAAGTTTGATTGATTCTACTAATAAATTTTTAGGTAATGTTAAATTATATTTTAGATTTTGAGGAATAATTCTTTCATAATCTGGATATTTTCCATTTATTAGTTTTGTAAAGAAAGTCATTTTATCATTTGATATTACTAAATTTGTATCATCATATTTTATAATTGCTTCATCTAAAAATAGTTTTTGAATTTCAATAATTGCTTTTTTTGGAATTATAAATTGTGACTCTTCATTGTTAATGTTTTGTAAATGTGAAATTGCTAATCTTCTAGTATCTGTTGATACAAAATTAATTTTAGAATTTTTAATATCTATTAATGCACCATTTAATTCAAATTTAGGATTGTTATTATCAATTGCAGGTGTAATCTTTCTTACAGAATTAATAAAATTTAAAGTTGAAATATCTAAGTTTTTTAAATTTTCTGCTTTTGTTAATGATGGATATTCATTAGCATCATACATTGGTAATTTAAAAGTTGATTTATTTTGTTTTATAATTATGTTATTAGCTACAACTTCAAATATAATTTCTTCATTTTTTAATCTTTTAATAATACCTAATAAATTAGAACCATTAGTAGTAGCTTTACCATCTACGCTATCATTTATATTTTCTATATGTGATTCTAAACCAATTTCGTAATCTGTTGCTTTTAATATTAGTTTACCATTTGTAGTTTCTAGATATATATGTGATGTAATAGAACTAGCATCTTTTTTTTCTAAAAAAGGTTGCATTGATGATATTACATTTTCAATGATATTTTTTGTAATTACAAACCTCATTTTATCTCCTATTTTT
>NYWO01000104.1 GCA_002685075.1 Arcobacter sp. | reverse complement strand
GTTAAAGAAAAAATTGCTATTCAAGAAGCAAGAAGATTAGGAATTACTGTTGTAGCTCCTTTAGATACTAACTGTGATCCAGATGTTGTTGATTTACCAATTCCAGGTAATGATGATGCAATCAGATCAATTCAATTATTCTGTAACGAAATGGCTGCAGCAATGAATGAAGGTAAAGCATCAAGAGAAGAAGAAGTTGAAGAAGAAGCTCCTGTTTCTACTGAAGAAGTGGCAGAAGTTGTAGCTGAAGCAGTTGCTGAAGGTGAAACTGAAGTAAAGACTGAGGAAGCGTAATTATGGCAGGGGCAACTCCAAAATTAATTAAAGAATTAAGAGAAAGATCTGGTGCTGGAATGCTTGATTGTAAAAAAGCTTTAAATGAGTGTGATGGTAACATTGACGAAGCAATCAAATATTTAAGAGAAGCAGGTTTATCTAAAGCTGCAAAGAAATCTGCAAATGTAGCTGCTGAAGGTATTATCACTATTTTAGTTAATGATGATAATACAAAAGCAACTATGACAGAGGTTAATTCTCAAACAGATTTTGTTGCAAAAAATGAGCAATTCCTTTCATTAACTAATGGAATTACTGCTCATGCACAAGAAAACAATATCAACGATGCTGAAGCCTTAGCTGCTTCAACAATTGAAGGTAAAGATTTCCCAACTTTCTTAAATGAGAAAATTGCTGTAATTGGTGAAAATCTTGTTGCAAGAAAAGTTACTAATGTTGAAGGTACTGTTGTTAATGGTTACGTTCACTTAGGTAAAGTTGGTGTTATTTTAGCTGCAACTTGTGATGAAGCTGCTAAAGAAAAAACTGTTGATTTATTAAAGAAAGTTGCAATGCATGCAGCTTCAATGAAACCAACTGTAATTTCTTATAAAGATTTAGATGCTGATTTTATTGCTTCTGAAAATAAAGCAATTATTGCAGATATTGAAAAATTAAACATTGAGTTACATAGACTTGGTAAACCAGAAAAAAATATTCCTGAGTATGTTTCAAGAGTACAATTAACTGAAGAAGCTATTGCAACTGCTGAAGCTTCTATGAAAGAAGAATTATTAGCTCAAGGTAAACCAGAGAAAATTATTGGAAACATCGTTAAAGGTAAAATTGCTAGATGGATTGAAGATAATTCTCAATTAGATACTGCTCACGCATTATTATCTCAAAAATACGTTATGGATGATTCAATGACTGTTGAAGAAGCTATTAAAGCTTGTGATGCATCAATTGAATTAACTTCATATGTAAGATATGAGTTAGGTGATGGTATTGAGAAAAAAGAAGAAGATTTTGCTGCAGAAGTTGCTGCACAAATGAGTAAATAATATAAACAATAAACTTTGATTATTAAGGATTTCATGCTATGAGTGTCACAGAACAAGAAGAGTCACTCATGGCTGATAACCTTTTGCTACAAGCAAATAATATCTCTCATAAATTCGATTATGAATTATTCAACAATATTACATTATCTCTAAAGAAAAAAGAATCAATTGCAATTATAGGTATGAGTGGAAGTGGTAAATCTACTTTCTTAAATATTTTATCATCATTATTAACTCCCTTTTCAGGTGAAGTAATTTATGATAATAAAGATTTATATTCTTTAAAACAAAAGAAACTTTTAAATATAAGAAGAGAAGATTTCGGTATAATTTTTCAAGCACATTATTTATTTAGAGGTTTTACTGCGAGTGAAAATTTAGATATTGCTACTCTTTTAAGTGGAGAAGATGTATCAAAAGAATTACTTGAAGATTTAAAAATTGATCATGTTTTAAATCAAGGTGTTGGAGAGTTAAGTGGTGGACAACAACAAAGACTTTCAATTGCACGAATTATGACAAAGAAACCGAAGATTATATTCGCAGATGAACCAACTGGAAATTTAGATAAAGATACAGCAAATATTGTAATGGATACACTATTTAATTATATTAAAAATAACGATGCAGGCTTAATATTAGTAACACATGAAGACGAATTAGCTAATAAGTGTGACAAAGTTTATAAACTAGAAAACTTAATACTTCAGGAGTTAAAATGAATTTGCTATTGATATGTGAAACAGCAATTATAGAACAAATTTTTTCACTTGTATGTAAAAAGTTAAATATTGATTTAACAGTAACAAAATCAAATGATGTAAGTGAAAAATATGACTTAATAGTTGTTGATCAGAACTTCATTGATGATAAATTTAATATAATTAAGCAGTTTTCAAAAAAACTAGGTGCAATTTCTAGTGAAGAATTACCTTTTGATAAATCAAGAGATTTTATAATTCCTAGACCTTTTTTACCTACAAAATTACAAGAAATTTTAAAAGAACAATTTAGTATTATTAATGAAGATGATATTTCTTTAAAAAATGATGAGTATAAAAATACTAGTAATTATATTGATTCAAATGTATATAAGACAGATAAAGTTGAATATGAAGAAGATGAAGATGTATCAGTGCCTATTATCACTGATTATGTTGAATCATTAGCTGAAGATGTATATTTAGATCTTGAAGAAGATAACGATGAAAGTATAGTTACTTTGGCTTCATTAAATAATGGTGGTATTTTGGATAATTCAGAATTATCTAAAATAAATGATATCTTAAAAGAAGAAGTTATTCATAACGAAGTTGTTATGAATAAGAATGATTGGAAAGATATCTCTGATATTATTGATGACGCATTAGATGAAGTTAAAGAGTATGAGTTTGATTTAAATGAACCTGCTTCAAATGAAAACCTCTTAAAGCTTGTATTAAGTGATTATAATATTACAGAGTTAAAGCCTTTACTTGAAAAATTCAATCAAGATACAATTGATAGACTTTCTCATGGTGAGAGCATTGATATTAGGTTAGTATTAAAGGATGTAAATTGATTAGTGAAAAAAAAGGTGCAATATTAATATTATCAGGACCTAGTGGTTGTGGTAAATCAACTTTATTAAAAGAAGTTTATAAAGAAATAAATGACTATTACTTTTCAATTTCAACAACAACCAGAGAACCAAGAGTTGGAGAAGCTAACGGTGTTGATTACTTTTTTGTTTCAAAAGAAGAATTTGAACAAGATATAAAAGATGATAATTTTTTAGAATATGCTTCTGTTCATGGGAATTATTATGGTACATCTTTAAAGCCAATTAATAAAGCTTTAGAAGAAAAGAAACTTGTAATCTTTGATATTGATATTCAAGGGCATGAATTAGTACGAAATAAGCTTGATTCTATTGTAACTTCTGTATTTATTACAACTCCATCATTAAAAGTATTAGAAGATAGATTAAATAGTAGAAACACTGATGAAAAAGTAGTAATTGAAAATAGAATAAAAAATGCTAAAACTGAAGTTGAATATTTTAGAGATTATGATTATTTGATAATAAATGATAATTTAGAAGAGGCTTCAAAACAACTAGTTTCCATTGCAAATATTACAAGAGTTAAAACTAAGTTGTTTAATAAAGATATGATAGTATCAAGTTGGTTGTAAAACCTAGTCGATACTATCATATCCTACCGGCCTATTAAAATAATAACCTTGACAATAATCTATTCCTAACTCTTTTATCTTTTCATAGATTTCTTCGCTTGATACATACTCTGCAACAGTTTTTACTTTAAATTCTTTAGAGAAATTAGCAATTGTACTTACAATAATTTCTAAATCTTTTGATGTTGTAATATTTTCTATTAAAGAACCATCAATTTTTACAAAATCAATATCTAAAAGTGTTAATAAGTTAAAGTTAGAATATCCTGCTCCAAAGTCATCCACACCAACTGAACAATTAAATTTTTTTACATTTTCAATAAATTTTGTAACTTCATTAAAATCAGAAATCTCTTCAGACTCTAAAATTTCGAATTCTAAAAGACTTGTATACTCTTTGTTTTTTTCTAAAATATCATAAATAAAAGCTGTTGTTTCATCATTAGCAATATCATCAAATGAAACATTTACAGAAACTCTTTTATTTTTATTTTTAATTAATTCAAAAGAGTCATTGATAATAATCTTAATAATATTAGGATAGAGTTTAGTTCTTTTTGCAACATCTAAAAATTTTGCAGGTGCAATTTCTTTTCCATCATGTGTTATATATCTAATTAGTGCTTCATACTTATAAACTTCTTTTGTTTCAGCATTTACAATTGATTGGAAGTATGCTTTAAACAACTTATCTTTAAATCCTATTTTAAGTTGTTTAACCCATTTTATATTTTCTTCAAAAGATTCTTGAATATTAAAAGATTCATTATAAATCATAATTCTTTGATGTTTAGCTCTTGCATAATTTATAACTCTTTGCGTATATTTATAAGCTCTTGAACCATCACCTTTTGCGATTCCTATTGTAATATTAATATCAATTTCTTCTTCATTTATACATAAAGCATCTTTTTCAATCTTATCAGCAAAAGAAGAACACTGATCATAAAATGAAGATACCTCTAAACTTTTATTTAAAGAGACAATCGCAAACTTATCTGCATCCATTCTATAAATTGTAAAATCTGAACTATCAAAATAATTTCTTAATAAATTAGCTAATTCGTGTAAGATGATATCACCATTTAATTCACCAAAAAGATCATTTATTGTTGAGAATTCATCAATATCTAAAAGAGCCATTAATTCAATATTCTTGTTTTGTTCTAAATCTTTTTTTAGTCTATTTCTATTTGGAAGATTAGTTAATTTATCAATATATAAATCTTTTAATTCATGATAAAGAAGTGATTGTGACATTACTTGTAATAATTTTGATATATCAATTGGTTTTAATACATATTTATCAATACCAATATCAATTGCTTCTAATAAATACTCTTTATTTGAAAAAGCAGTTGCTACAATAATTGGAATATTTAAATTGTGTTTCTTAATCTCTTTTACCATTTCTAAACCATTAAGAATTGGCATATTTACATCAGTTATGATTAAATCGATTTCATTTTCATGTTCTCTAAATAAGTCAAGACCTTCTTGACCATTCTTTGCAACATACTGCTTTTTTGTGAAGCCTTTTAAAATTTGATGAGTAACTTCTCTTAAATCTTTTTCATCTTCAGCGTATAATATAGTAACGTTTTTTAGTATTGATATATTGTTTATCATTAAGAATCACTCCAATGTTATTAAGGTATAATAACATAATTTAACATAATAAATAAAGTAAAACTAATAAAATATTAATAGGAAGTTATGAGTGTCCCAAGTAAAATGTAATCATTGTCATTTAAGTTTTGACGATGAAATAATGATAAAAGAAGAAGAATTAAACTTCTGTTGTAAAGGCTGTCAAGGAGTTTACCATTTACTTAAAAGTGATGGATTAGACTCTTTTTATGATAAGTTAGGGAATAAAACCATTACTCCTCCTTTAAATTTAGATGCTGACGATATTTCAAAATTTGATACTCCAAGCTTTATGGATAACTATACAACAATTAATAAAGATGGCTTTTATGAAATTGATTTAATAATTGAAGGAATACATTGTGCAGCTTGTGTATGGTTAAATGAAAAAATACTTCATGATACTAAAGGTTTAATTGAAGCAAATATAAATTTTACTACAAATAAAGCTAAGGTTATTTGGGATGGTGATGAATTAAAACTATCAGATATTATACTTAGGGTTAGATCAATCGGATATAACGCATATGCATATGATTCATCAATTGCGGATGAAAAAGCAACAAAAGCAAAACGTGAATATTTTATTAAAATGATGGTTGCAGTAATTGCAAGTATGAATATTATGATGTTAAGTGTTGCAAAATACACTGGCTTTTTTACAGGAATTACACCTGAAGTTATGCATATGATTCATATAGGTGAATTTTTATTAGCTACACCTGTTTTATTTTATTCAGGATGGGTATTTTTTAAAGGTGCTTATTTTGGTTTAAAAAACAAAATTTTAAATATGGATTTCCTTGTAAGTTCAGGTGCACTTTTAACCTATATATATTCACTATTTATTTTATTTGGTGGAAAAGGTGAGAGTTATTTTGATTCGGTTGCTATGATTATTACCTTTGTATTAGTTGGAAAGTACCTTGAGGTAATAGGTAAAAAATCAGCAGTTGATACACTTGATAAAATAAAATCGTCACTACCTTTAGAAGCTGTTGTTGTTGATGGTGAGAATAAAAGGCAAGTAGCTTTAAATAGTATAAATATTGGAGATATAGTTGAAATTAAAACAGGAGAAAAAGTACCTGTAGATGGAATTATAATTAAAGGTGAGGGTACTTTTGATGAAGCTAGTTTAACAGGTGAATCTGTACCTATTTTTAAAAAAGTTGGAGATACAGTATATAGTGGTACAATAAATAGCAATAATTTAATTCACTTTGAAGTTACAAAAGATTTCATAAACTCTACTTTTTCATCTATTGTTACATTACTTGAAGACTCTTTAAACTCAAAACCAGAAATCCAAGATAAAGCAAATGAATATTCAAAAGGCTTTACTTTAACTATTTTAACTCTGTCTTTATTAACTTTTATAGTTTGGTATTTCTTTGGACTTGATTTAGGATTTGATTATGAAGGGACTAATCATTTTGAGAAGTCATTTATTGTAGCAATTTCTGTAATTGTAATAGCTTGTCCTTGTGCACTAGCACTTGCTACTCCAATTGCAAGTTTAATAGGAATCTCTGAGTTAGCTAAAAAAGGTCTTTTATTTAAAGAAGCAAAGTTTATAGAATCTCTTGCAAAAGTTAATACTGTAGTTTTTGATAAAACTGGAACTTTAACAAAAGGTGAACTTTCTGTAAAAAAAGCTTTAGTATTTAATGAAAATAGTGATAAATTAAATCTACTTTATTCATTATTAGATACATCTACTCACCCAATCAGTAAGTCTGTTAAGAAGTATTTGTTAGAAAAGTATGATTTACAATTACAAAAACTAAATAATATTAAAAATATCGATGCAAAAGGAATGAGTGCTGAGTTTATAAATACTAATGGAAAAGTAGCTAAATTACTTGGTGGAAATCTTGAATTAATGTTAGAGGAAAATATTAAATATGATTTAACTATTGAAAATAGTGTATATATTTTTGCAATAGATAATGAAGTAATAGCAAGTTTTGAACTTGTAGATGAAGTGAAAGATTATGCAAAAGATTTAATAAAATATTTACAAGATAAAAATATTGAAGTTATTATGCTAACAGGAGATAATCAGCAAGTCGCTTCAAAAGTATCAAGTTCATTAAATATTAAAAAATATCTATCAAAACAAACACCTATTAGTAAAGCTGAGTATATCAAAAAACTAAAAACTGACGGTAAAATTGTTGTAATGGTAGGTGATGGAGTAAATGATAGTGTTGCTCTTTCAAACTCTGATGTTGCAATTGCAATGGGAACATCAGCTGATATTTCTATGGAAGTTTCTGATATCGTTTTACTAAACTCATCTTTACCTTCATTAAAAGATGCTTTTGAAATTTCAAGTAGAACATATAAGTTTATAAAGCAAAATTTAGCTATATCTTTAGTATATAACTTAATCACAATTCCTTTTGCGATGTTTGGATATGTGATTCCTTTAGTTGCTGCATTATCAATGAGTTTAAGTTCATTAATTGTGGTGTTAAATTCACTGAGAATTAAAATTAAATAGGAAAATAAATGATAAATGATACACTTTTTTTTATGTTAATAGTTGGAATAATAATATCAGCAGGTTTATTGCTTTTATTTGTATGGGCTGCAAAAAATGGTCAATTTGATGATTCAAATAAACTTATTGATGGAATGTTATTTGACAGTACAGATGATTTAAATGATGCTATAAAAAAAGAAAAGAAAATTAAAGATGCTAAAGAAGCTAAGGCATTAAAAGTAGAAAAAGAAAAAGCTAGTCATAAAAATGACTAGCTTTTAAGAAGTAAATCTAATTACATTGCTGCAATTTGTTTTGCTAAATCAGCGATATCAGCGTCAGATAATTTCATTACTTGACCTTTCATAACACCTTTCATAGCTCCACCAT
>NYWO01000103.1 GCA_002685075.1 Arcobacter sp. | reverse complement strand
TGTGTTAAGTCAAGGTAGCTCAGCTGGCTAGAGCGCTGGTCTCATAAGCCGGAGGTCGAGGGTTCGAGTCCCTCTCTTGACACCACTTTATTTATACACTTAATTCTAAAATTTAGAATTTATGCTGGTGTAGCTCAGCTTGGCTAGAGCAGCTGATTTGTAATCAGCAGGTCGGGGGTTCGAGTCCCTTCACCAGCTCCACTAATCAAAACTTTTTAGAAAGTTAAGATCAATAAAACTCCTACTTCATTAATTCATCAGTTTTTTCTTTTGTTCGATTATAAATACTAGAAGAAGTATCTTTTGTGTCTTCCCAGCTTTGAGAAGATAAATCTTTAATGACTTCCCATGCTGTTGAAGTGTCTTGTTTTATTCCAGTCCATGTTGCACAAGACGTAAAGAAGAAAGAACATAAAATTAAAAAAAAATATTTTTTCATTTTACTAGCCTATTAATTTGGATTTTCAAAAAATACATATGTAGAGTAATCAGATACTTCAAAGTATACTTTATTTTCATTTGCATCTTTTTTAAAGTTAAGATTTTCATCTAAAAAACCATAACCATACCTATATGCTCTTGATTCTGTCCCATCAGTTGAAAGAGCAGTTGAAAGCTTATCAATTTTTATAAATCTTTTTATTAGTTTCTCACCTGCGTAAACTTCCATAACACCATTTACGCCTGTCCAGTTTTGTAAGTATCTGTTTATTTTATTTTGTTTTTCTTCACAACCATTTATAAATAATGCAGTTGCTACTAGTGATATACTTAATAGGCTTTTTTTCACTCTATCTTCCTTTTAAAATATTTAGGTTATATTGTAATCTCTTTAATATCAGCAATTTTTCTAAATGCTTGATATACAAGTCCAATTGTATTTTTTCTATTTATTTTGATTTTTTCATCTTCATGATTTACAAAAACTTTTTCAAAGAAGTTATCAAGTTGTGGTTTCATTGCAAATAAAGCTTCTAGTTCTTCATCATAAGTTTCATATGATTTTGAAGTTACATCTTTATATTTTGAAACTAGTTCTTTTTCTGCATTCTCTTCTAGTAAAGATTCATCTATAGTTAAAGTAGAGTTAATATCTAAATCTTTAATAATATTTGCAACTCTTTTAAATGTTGCTGCTGATTCTTTGAAGTTATCACTTTGAACTATTGGATTTAAAGCACAAAGCTTTTGAGATATTTTATAGATATCAGTTTCACCACTTCCTAATACTGCTTTTAAAACAGAAGGATTTACATCAAAAATTTTAAATAATCTTTCATTAAAGAATTCAATTAATTGCTTTTTATCTAAACCTTTATAGTTTGACTCTAAATTAGCAATTATTTTTGGTAAATCAATTGCTAATTTATGTTCCATTGCAATTTTTACAATTCCTGCTGCTGCTCTTCTTAATCCAAATGGATCTTTTGAACCTGTTGGAATTTTCCCTACAGAGAATAATCCCATTAAGTTATCAAGTTTATAGGAAAGTGCAACAATTGCTGAAAATTTATTTGATGGCAGTTCTGAATCTTCACCATCTGGTAAGTATTGTTCTTTAAGTGCTGTATAAACAAGTTCATCTTCACCTGCAAGTTTTGCATAGTAGTAACCCATTAAACCTTGTAGTTCTGTAAACTCAAATACCATCTCAGACATTAAATCAGCTTTTGAAAGCATTACAGCTTTTTTCAATAACTCAATCCTACCTTCAAATATTTCTCTAGTCAATGTTTCTTTAAAGAACTCTTTTTCTAAATAAATTGCTATTTTCTCTTCTCTTTCAGACTTTTCATACATTGAACCTAAACCTTCAACAAAAGTAAGTTTCTTTAAACCTTCATTACTAAGTCCATTTGCTATATCATTTTTATAGAAAAACATTCCATCAGCAAGTCTAGGTCTTAATACTTTTTCATTTCCTGAAATTATATATCCAAAGTCATCAGTTTTTGAGTTTGAAACAACAATAAAGTTATTTGTTAACTTACCATCTTTGTATACTGCAAAATATCTTTGGTGCTCTTTCATAGATGTTACAATAACTTCTTCTGGTAATTCAAGAAACTCAACATCAAATTGACCTATTAACGCAGTTGGGTACTCAGTAATTGCAACTACTTCATCAAGTAATTCAGTATCAATGTCAATTTTAACGCCATGTCTTTGTTCAATCTCTTTCATTTGAGAAAGAATTCTTTTTCTTCTTTCATCTGGATATAAAATCACACCATTGTTATCAAGTTTTGCGAAGTAATCACCTGCGAAAGAGTAAGAAAATGGTTCATAAGAAACCATTCTATGTGCAAATGAGAAGTTTGATGACTTAACACCGAATAATTCACCCTCAACTATTTCTTCACCTAGAATAATTGATAATGATCTAATAGGTCTAATAAAACTATCTGTCCTATCTCCCCATCTCATAGACTTCCCAAAGTTAAGTGAAGACATAAATTCATTAACCATAGTATTTAATAAATCACTAGAGTTGCTTCCTTTTACTTCTTTTTTAAAGTAAAGAACCTCTCCTCTACCTTGGTCAATTTTATCAAGTTGGGATACATCAACACCACATTTTTTAGCAAAACCTAATGCCGCACCAGTAGGTTCACCATCTTTAAATGCTATTTTAATAGGAGCTCCAAACTGTTCTACTATTGAATCTTCTTGTGAAACTTGAAACTCTTTGTGCCATAATACTAATCTTCTTGGTGTATAATAAAACTCAAAATCACATAATAATCTATTCTTCTCTAAAATATCTACCCATTTTTTCTCAATATTTGGTAATTCTTTTAAAAATGGAATTGCTGGTAATTCTTCAACACCTATTTCAATTAATAATGGTTTATTCATTTATCTTATCCTTAACTTCATTGTTAGCTTTATTTTTTTCTTCATTCTTTTCTAATTTATCTGTATGTTTCTTTATTTGCTGTCTATTAAAGTTAATAATAAACATTGCTACCATAATTACGAACATTATTACTATGACTATATCTAATATATCTTTCACATTTATCCTAATATTTTCTTATATAAAGTATCTATAATATCTAAAATTCTCTTATTATTACGTAAATTATTTAAGTAGATTTTTATATATTATTCCATCTATTTCATTTAGTGCTATTTCTTCTATTTCATCACTTGTTTCAATATTAGCTAAAACTTTTGAATCAAACATATAATTGTCAGCTGTTTTTTGAATCTTTTTAGCTAAATCTTTTTGGCAAATTATATATTTTGCATTTAAACTATTTGCATATATCGCTTCTTTTATTGAACTTATCACTACTGCATAATCTAAGTTATTTTCAAAAGAATAAGTTAATAGACTTTCGTTGTAACGAAATGAAATAAGTGAATTTGCTTTTGTATTTTTAATCTCATCTATTGATGAAATATTAAAAATATCTATAAATGGTATAAGTTTATCCCCAATTAGTATCATACAGAACCTCTATTTATTTTTTAAACAATCTTTTGAACAATAATATTTACCATTGCTTAAAATTGATTCTTTTGTTGAAATATAAGTTTTACATGTTGGACATTCAACCATTTCATCTTCATATTTTATATCTTTCTTTTTTATAATAGTTTTTTCTCTATTTTTTTTAAAAAAGACTATGTACACAATAAACAGTACGAGTGCTACTGCTAAAAATTTTAAAATCATTATTTACCTTTTATATATAAATAGTTTCTATCATTTCTATTTACTATTTTATAGTTTTTGCTTACAGTTGCAAATTCTAATTCTTCATTTAACATACTACCTTTGTAAAATAAATAAGAAGCATTTTTATTGACTATATTTTTTGTAATATTTAAAAGTAATGATGTATTTGTGACAGCTCGTGATGTTACTAAATCAACTTTTAAATCTTTTACTTTTTCAACTCTATCACAAATTATAGTTAAATTATCAAGTTTTAATGATGCCTTTACAAAATTTAAAAATGCAACTCTTTTAATTCGTGGTTCTATTAAATAAGCTTTCATATCTCTATTTGCAATTGCAAGTAAGAGTCCAGGATACCCAGCACCTGTACCAATATCGGCAAAACTATCATAAGAGTCAATAAACTTTAATGGATAAATAGAATCTAAGATATTTTCATTAATGTCATTTAATCCTAATCTTCCTGTTAGGTTATGTATCTTACCCCACTGCTGTAAAAGCTTTGTAAAAACTACACAGTCTTTATAAAAACTTTTTTCAAATTTAAAATCATTTTGTTCTAGAAGTTCTTGTAAATTCATTACAGCATATGTCCCATGTGAGCTTTTTTTGTATTTAAGTAGTGTTCATTATATTTATTAATTTTAGTAATTGCTGGAATTCTCTGAGTAATTTTAACTCCAATACTTTTTACATAATCTATTTTATTTGGATTATTTGTAATTAATTTCACTTCTTTAATATTTAAATCGTCAAAAATATATTTTACTATTCTATAATCTCTTTCATCTTCTTTAAAGCCTAATTCAACATTAGCTTCAATTGTATTTCTACCTTGGTCTTGTAAGCAATAAGCATTTACTTTATTAAGTAAGCCTATATTTCTACCTTCTTGTCTATGGTAAATAACTAAACCACCTTCTTTTGCAATAAAATCTAAGGACAAATTTAATTGATTTTGGCAATCGCATTTTAAACTTCCTAATGCATCACCAGTTAGACATTCTGAGTGTATTCTTACATAAGGAGTATCTAATGCTTCAAAATTTTCACTCATAATTGCTAAATGTTCTTGATTCCCGTCTTTATAAGCTTTTATATTAAATTTTCCATGTTTTGTAGGTAGGTTTGCAATATTTGATTGTATTATATTCATTGTCTTTAAACCTTATATTGTTATAATTCACGGATTATAACCAAAAGAGGTAAATAGAATGTTTAAACGATTTAGAAGATTAAGAATAAATGAGACTTTAAGAAATTTAGTTCAAGAAACTACAGTAACATCTGATGATTTTATATATCCATTATTTGTAAGAGAAGGAAAAGGTATTAAAAATGAAGTATCTTCAATGCCTGGAGTATTTCAAATGAGTATTGATGAGATACTAAAAGAGTGTGAGTATTTAATAAGTATTGATTTAAAATCAATTATTCTTTTTGCAATTCCAGATGTAAAAGATTCAGTTGGTAGTGAGTGTTTATGTAATGAAAGTATTATTTCAAGAACTATAAAAGCTATAAAAGAAAAGTTTCCACAAATGTTTGTTGTAACAGATTTATGTTTTTGTGAATATACAGACCATGGACATTGTGGAATACTAGATCCAAAAACACAAACAGTTGATAATGACAAAACATTAGAAATTTCTGCACAACAAGCAATTGTTCATGCCAAAGCAGGTGCTGATATGATTGCTCCTTCTGGGATGATGGATGGAATTATCACAACACTTCGAACAGCGTTAGATGAAAATGGTTATGAAAACCTACCAATTATGGCTTATTCTACTAAGTTTGCAAGTGGATATTATGGACCATTTAGAGATGTAGCTGAATCAACACCATCTTTTGGAGATAGAAGAACATATCAAATGAATCCAGCAAATAGACTTGAAGCTATTGAAGAGTCATTACAAGATGAAAAAGAAGGAGCTGATATCTTAATGGTTAAACCAGCACTTGCATTTTTAGATGTAATTAGAGATATTAGAAATGAAACAAAATTACCTTTATGTGTATATAATGTAAGTGGTGAGTATGCTATGCTTAAAAATGCAGGAGCAGCTGGACTCATTGATTATGAAAGAGTTATGATGGAAACACTAATAGGTTTTAAAAGAGCTGGTGCAAATATAATTATCACTTATCATGCTAAAGAAGCTTGTGAATTAATGAGGAAAGCATAATCTAAATAAATGAGCAATACTTATCAAGAAGCAATTGAAAACTCTAATATAGTATCTAAAACAGATATTAATGGAATAATTACATTTGTAAATGATGAGTTTTGCAAAATATCTGGATACTCTCGTGAGGAACTTATGGGAGCAAATCATAATATTGTAAGACATCCAGATGCTTTATCTTCTAATTTTAAAATTTTATGGGAAACTATTCTTTCTAAAAAGTCTTATAAAGCTACTGTAAAAAATCTTAGTAAAAATGGCAACACTGTTTATCTTAATACTACAATTACTCCTATATTAGAAGAGAATGGAGATATTAAAGAGTTTATAGCTATTCGTTATGATGTTACAAAAGAGATCGAACTTCAAAAAAAGCTTGATGAGAAACAAAAACTTCTTTTTTGGCAATCAAGAATGGCCTCATTAGGTCAAATGATTGGAAATATTGCACATCAATGGAGACAACCTTTAACTGAATTAAATCTGACTTTATACAATATGAAAAAAGCTTCAAAAAGCAATAATGAAGAAAAAGTAGATGAATTATATAAAGATAGTAAAGATTTGATTTTAAATATGTCTAATACTATTGAAGATTTTACAAACTTTTTTAATCCACAAAAAGACAAGAAACTATTTTTTATAAAAGATGCAATAGATGAATCACTTGCAATTTTAAAAAAAGTGCTTGAAAAAGAGGATATTAAATTAAGTATGGCAATTAATAGTAATAAAGAAGTAATAGGTATTTCAAATGAATTATCGCAAGTTATTATAAACTTAGTACAAAATTCAAAAGATGCTTTTATTACAAATGATATTACGAATAGAAAGATTGAAATAATCTTGGAAGATGAAAAAATAGAAGAAAAAGATTATGTATGTATTTATATAAAAGATAATGCCTTAGGTGTAAGTAGTGATTGTATTGATAAGATATTTGAACCTTACTTTACAACTAAGCATAAATCACAAGGAACGGGATTAGGATTATTTATGTCAAAAATGATAATTGAAAAAAGTCTTAATGGAACAATACAACATTCAAATATTAAGAATGGTTCGTTATTTACTATATACATACCTCTATATAAACTTTTACAGGATAATGAATAAATGAATTTAAACTTATTAAAAACTTTAAAAATTTTAATAGTTGAAGATGAATCAAGATTAGCCTCTTTATTGAAAGAAGCAATAAGTGAATACTTTCACTCTGTAATAATTGCTAAAGATGGAGAAGAAGGTTTTAAAAGATTTAAAGTAAATAAGCCAGATATTATAATAACAGATATTATGATGCCTAAATTAAATGGCTTAGAAATGACTATAAAAATAAAAGAGCTTGATGAATTAATTCCTATTATAGTATTAAGTGCTCACTCTGATAAGGATAAACTCTTAAGTGCAATTGATGTAGGAATAAACAAATACTTTATAAAACCCTTTGACCCAGATGAGGTACTTGAACATATAAATAAAATTGCACCAACACTAAATAAAAGAAAAAAGATTAAATTAAAAGATGGATTTGTTTTTGATAATAATTCAACATCGCTATATAAGGATGGCATTTTGTTAAAACTTACAAAAAGAGAAAAAGAGTTTTTTTACTTACTTCTAAAACACCAAAATAAAGTTGTAGAAACTTTACTTATAAAAGAGACTATTTGGGATGAAGAAGTAAATGATGAAAGATTAAGGACATTTATTAAAAGATTACGTCTTAAAACGTCTAAAGATTTAATTGAAAATGCCTCAGGACAAGGATATATGATTTCACCAACTTATATCTAAATACTCTTTGTAGAGGTTTTAATCGTATATTACAGCTTTAAGAAAACTTGTAAAAGCAGTAGTTTAAAACTACTACTTCATTTTTTTCTTTCTTCTTTGGAAATACATCATAAATCCAGTAATTGTAAATAATGGCATTGTTAAAGCTGCTAAGAGCATTAGAATTTGACCTATTCTTCCAAAATACTCTCCTGTATGAATAGGTATTATACTTTTCATCAATTTTTCTTCTAATGGTTTTTTTGAAAACTCATCATGTTTTATAATTTCTTTTTTTCTTATGTCTAAAGAGACTTCATTTCTTGCTCTATAGTGAAGAGGTTCTTTTTTAAGATAGTAAAAAGTATAAACACCTTTTTTACCTTCAAATCTTAAATTAACACTTGAATAATCATGAATATTTTCTTTAAACAAGTCAAACATTTCTTGAACTTTTTGTGATGCTAATTCAGGTTTTACTTTTGTACTTTTAGACATTTGAGTCATAGGTTTTTTATCAGTAGTCTTCTTATAAGCTCTTTGTTCAACACCTGTTACAGAATGAAGAATATCACTAAACCAATGATAAGATAAAGACAATCCAGTTATTGTTGATACTAGATAAAATGGAATTACCCACATTCCAAGTGCACTATGCATAGTAGATAAAAAACTTCTACCTTTGTGTTTAAATTTAAAAGTAAAACTCTTGAAAAATGCTCTTTTTAACCGTGGCAGATAAACTATAATTCCACTTAACATTAATACAAATAGCCCTAAGGTACATGCACCTACTAATTGTTTTCCAAATTCTCCAGCTACTAGTCCTCTATGTACCATTTCAATAAATTTGAAAACTTTAGCACCTTCAACATTTTGTAAAATTTCAGAATTGTATGGATTAATATAATAATTAATTCCTCTTCGTCCAGCTTTTCCTTTTGCATTGCTAGCTATATTTATAACAACAGATGACGTAGGGTCACTATTTATTGTTAAGGCTCTAACTTTAGCCTCTGGGAATTTAATTTTAAAATTATCAATAATTTGTTTTTCACTTAATTGTGTAGCACTAACTTGAACTACATAACTATCTTTGTTTACTAACCATAAAATCTCTTTTTGAAAAGATAATAAAGCACCAGTAATCCCAATGACCATGAGGAAAATCCCCATAGTCAAACCTAAGTATAAATGTATTTTAAACCATAATTTTTTATGCATTATTGTAGTTCTTCTTAAAACTTATAAGCAAGTTCAAACTTGAAGTTTCTGCCTATTTCATAGGCTTTGTTTGTATTTCCTGAATATGCACCAAATCCAGTATGGTTTACATATGCTTTATCAAAAATATTTGCAATTCCAAAATTAAAAGTAGCATTTTTAATTACATTAGGAGTAAATGTAAAGTTTACATCATGAACTGCATATCCACCTCTTTCTCTTGTTTCTGTTTCACTTTTCCAGTCATTTCCTGGAACAAATTGAGCATTATAATTAGCCTTGAACTCTTTACTAACTCTATAATTTGCACCGACTTTAAATACATGAATATTTGCAGTTTGTGGTTCATATTTTATTCCATCTTTTTTTTGTTCTCCATCTGTATAAGTATGACTAGCAGTAATTCCAAATTTATCTTTATCATACGAGAACATTGTTTCAGTACCCCAAATTACAATATCACCTTGTGAAGCTAAAGCTTCATTTTTTGATGGGTCTGAGTAATCATCTACATTATATCTATATACATTAAAGCCAACAATTGCATCGTCTGCATTTAAAGTCTTTGTTAAGTTATAGTCAAAACCAACTTCATAATTGTGTCCTGTTTGAGCATTAGTATCAACATCTTGAACTACTGAAGAACCTAATGTAAGAGTTTCACCTAATGCAGGCCCTTTAAAAATTCTTCCATAGCCTGCTCTTAATGCAAGATTTTCACTTGTTTGATATTTTAATTTCATTTTAGGAGAAAGTTGCTCAAATGTACCATCATAAATTCCACCTAATTTATAATGATCGTATCTTGCACCTAAAGTAAGTGTTAATCTATCAAATGCCATTTCATCTTCAATATATAAACCTATATTATCAGTTTCACCACCTTCACGATTATTATCTGAAAAAGTACCTGTAGTAACATTTTCAGTAAGACCATCCGCATTTACTTCTTGTTCTTCATGTGTATAATCTGTACCATATGTTAATTTATGTAATCCAAGTAAAGAAGTATTTCTAAGGTCATAACCTTTACTAGAATTAATATATTCTCTATCTGGGTAATTTATAGTATCTCCATTGCTTACTTGTGTTAATGCATCTCTTTCCATATATTGTTTATTTGTATATACATTTGCTTCTACATTTACATATTCATTATCAGGAGTATATTTATAATCTAATGTATAAGTATCTCTATTAAGTGAACTGTAGTCTTCTTCATTTGTTTCACTACCAACTTTTTCACCAGAAATATTTCTATCTCCACCATCCTCATATCTATTGTATGCTATTTTAATAGTATTATAATCATTTGGTTTAATTACAAGTTTTGCTAAACCACTTTTTAATTTACTTTCTTTATTATTGATTTTTTCATCATTTCCTAAAGTTAGAGTTCCATCATTTGAAATTGAACCCATTCCTACAAATTCTACTTTGTCATTAATTTTTCCAAAAACAGCAACACTACCTTTTTTTCTCTCTCTAGCTGTTTCATATCCTAAAGAAATTTTTCCACCAAACACTTCATTTTCTGCTAAAAAATCACTTGGATCTTTTGTTTCATATTCAAATGTACCATTTACAACCCCTGGTCCACTTAAAGCAGAATTTGGTCCTAGTTCAACAGAAGTGATTTTTAATAATTCTGCATCAATTGTTTGATCACCTGCATGGTGAAATAATTCTCCACCAACCTTTGCTCCATCAATAGTGATATTTGCGAATTTATCTTCTAAACCTCTTACATAAACTTTTTGCCCATATCTAGAATTTCCTGCAACTGAAACACTTGGTAATGATTTTAAAACATCTTGTACATCACTTGCTTGTTGTTCGTCTAATTGTTTTGCTGATACAGATTTTACTTGTGCATCAAAGGCTGATGTATTGATTTGTATATCATCTAATTTTGTTTCTGCCATTAAAGATACTTGTGCAAGCAATAATGCTGCAGCAGTACTAGCCATTTTTATTTTCATAATATTCCTTGATATTTATATATTTGTATATTTGGCTGGCTATTTATTTAGGAGAATACGTAGATTGTTGCTAGCTATTTTATTTTGTTATTTTGTTAATATTAATTTGTTCGCTTTTGTAATTCTTAATTGATACTCTTGTCCTTGGTGAACAATAGTTATCGTATTTGACTGATTAAAGATTTCTTTTGTATTAATTTTCTTTTCTTTTTTTTCCATTTAAACTTTCCATTTAATTTTTTTAACTAATGATTAACAAAATGTGAATGGGATATTAACCAATGAAATCTTAATCCTTAATAAAACTGATAATTGTTATCAACACTTTAAAATAAAAATATTTTACAATTCTTTATCAATTAAGATAATTATTATCAATATTGTATTAATATTCTGATATGGAAAATAAAAAAAGCTTACTAATCATTTTTACATTAATTATTACAGTTCATATAGTTGTCTTTGCAAATTTAGAAATAAATGAAAAAGTTGTAGTTGCACAAGCTAATTCGAAACCTAACGTTTCGAAGATAAAGCTAAAAAACATTGTAATTAAAAAACCTGAACCGAAACCGCAACCTGTAGTGAAAGAAGTTATAAAAGCACCTGTTGAGATAATAAAACCTTTAGTGAAAACAAAAAGTAAAAATATTATAAAACATAAGAAGAAAAAGAAAAAAGTTGTAAAAAAACAGAGACAAAAAAAGACAGAAATTATAAAAAAAGTTGAAAAACCTATTGAAAAAGTTGAAATTATAAAGAAAGTAGAAGTAGCAAAAACTCCTGTTTTAGAGCAGGAAAGTAAAAAAAATATTCAAAAAAAAGTGCTTTTAGATTCAAGTCAAATTAAAGCATTAGAAAATGATTACCTATCAAAACTTAGATATTTAATTGAAAGAAATAAAATATATCCTAAAAGTGCAAAAAGACTAAGACAAATGGGAAAAGTTCATATTTCTTTTATCATTACGAAAGATGGATATATTAAAAATGCAAAAATATTACGTAATTCAAAATATAAAAGGCTCAATAAAGCAGCCATTGCCATATTGAGTAATATAAATAAATTTGAACCAATACCAAAAAAATTAAATAAAAATTCTTGGGAAATAACAGTACCAATTGTTTACGAAATTACAAGGAGTTAAAAGTATGGAAATTGATTTAATCAGTTATATTCAAAGAGGTGGAATAATAGTATATATACTAATTTTTCTAAATATTATAGGTTTTACAATTATGTTTTGGAAATTAGTAGTAATTACATTATCAAGAAGTAAAAGAGAAAAACTAGTAAGTGAAATAATAACTTTTGCTAAAGATAATTCTCAAGAGTTTAAAAAAGATTCAATTGAAAACTTTATTAATAGAAAGATAAGAAAATTAGAATTTGGATTAAATACTGTTAAAATAATTGCTTCAATAGCACCATTACTAGGACTTTTAGGAACTGTCGTTGGAGTTTTAAACTCTTTTGATTCTATTACAAAAAGTGGTTTAGGTGATCCTTCTATATTTTCAAGTGGTATTTCAATTGCATTAATTACAACAGTTGCTGGACTAATTGTTGCAATTCCTCATTATGTGGGTTATAACTATATTGTTGGAATATTAGATGATATTGAACTAAAAATCCAAAAAGAGGTTCTTAAAAAGATATGAAAAAAAGAGAAATAATAACTCCTGATATTACACCACTTATTGATGTTGTTTTTATTCTTTTGATATTTTTTATTGTATCTTCAGTATTTAAAAAAGATGAATTAGCTCTTGTTTTAAATCTTCCAACATCAAGTGCACAAGAAATTGAATTGAAACAAAAAGAGATAATTATTGAGTTAAATGATGAAAAGTTAGCAATATATGGAAATGAAACAACATTTGAAATTTTTGAAGAAGAGATTACAAAAATTGAAGATAAAGAAAGAAATATAATATTTAAAATTGATAAAGACGTAAAATATGAAAAAATAGTAAAAGTTTTAGAAGTAATTCAAAAACATCAACTTTTTAATATTTCACTAATAACTGATAAAAAAAATTAAAAGTTTCTCCATTGAAGATCAAGATTTTTTGATAAAATTTCTTTTTTATTAAAATTACTTTGTTCTTTAATATTCCCAATATTACTAGGTGTTTGCAGATAGTTTTGTAAATAATATGGTTTTTTATATCCTAAACTCTCTAGGACTTTAATCATTTCATTTATATCATATTCATTTAATAGACTTGAATGAATTGTAGTTCTTAATTCAAAATCAAAATCTATATCAATTAAGTATTTAATTGTTTCTAAAAACTGTTCATATTTATAGCTTTTAGTTATTTCATAAAACTTATTTTTCGGTGCTTTAAAATCAATAGCCATATAATCTATAAGATTTAACTGTACTAATTCTTTTATTTGCTTATCATTTGTAGCATTTGTATCTAGTTTGATTTTAAATCCAAGTTTTTTAATCTCACTACAAAAAGGTATTAAATCATGAATTGTTGCTTCACCACCTGATAATACTACAGAATCTAATAACCCTACTCTAGTTTTTAAAAACTCTAAACACTCATTTAATGAATAATTACCCTCTTTTGAATAAACTAAATCGTCGTTGTAGCAATAAAGACATTTAAAATTACATTTGATAAACCAAACTACGCAAGACAAGTGTCCTACGTAATCTGTTGTTGTAAACTTCGTAAGATTATATACAATTCTTTGATTCAACAAATTTTACTCTTTGATTATGTTCAGCTTTTTTGCCAATATTAAAACTCTCAACGGGTCTATGATAACCCATAACTCTAGTATAAACCATACATCTTCTTCTACTATCTTGATTTTTTTCAAGCAATTCTTGTTTGTTCATCTTTTAATTCCTTTTCTAAAATTTCCTCATCACACTTTGGACAAAACTCATGTTCACCATTTAGATATCCATGAACTTCACATACAGAAAACAGAGGTGTTACAGTTATATATGGTAATTTAAAGTTTGTAATACTATTTTTTACAAACTTTCTACAAGCATCAATAGATGATAACTTTTCACTCATATATAAATGTAATACCGTTCCACCTGTATATTTACACTGTAATTCATCTTGAAGTTCTAGGGCTTCAAAAGGATCATCTGTAAAGTCAACTGGCAATTGAGATGAGTTTGTATAATAAATATTGTCTTTAAATCCAGCTTGAACAATATCTTTGTATCTTTTCTTATCTTCTTTAGCAAATCTGTATGTAGTACCTTCCGCTGGTGTTGCTTCAAGATTATAAAGGTTTCCTGTTTCCTCTTGAAATTCAACCATTTTTTCTCTCATAAAATCAAGTATTTCATTACAAAATGTATTTCCAAGTTCACTTGATAAATCAATATTTTCACCAAAATAGTTTTTAATCATTTCATTCATTCCATTTACACCAATAGTTGAGAAATGATTGTTAAATCCTGGTAGATATCTTTGCGTATATGGGAAAAGTCCTCTATCATACATATCTTGTACAAATACTCTTTTTTTCTCTAGTGTAGATTTTGCTAATATCATTAGCTCTTCTAATCTTTTTAATAAAGCATTTACGTCATTTTTGAAAAGGTATCCAAGTCTTGCCATATTTATAGTAACAACACCAATACTTCCAGTCATCTCAGCACTTCCAAAAAGACCACCACCTCGTTTTAATAATTCTCTTAAATCAAGTTGTAATCTACAACACATTGATCTTACGTGACCTGGTTTATATGCCTTATCATTTGGTACTAGTTTTCCATTTTCATCTTTTATATATTGGCTACCAATAAAGTTTTGAAAATACGAACTTCCGATTTTTGCTGTATTTTCAAATAAAACATCAGTATTTTCACCATACCAATCAAAATCTTCAGTAATGTTTACTGTAGGAATTGGAAAAGTAAAAGGCTGTCCTGTTTTATCACCTTGAGTCATTACCTCATAATATGCTTTATTTATTAAGTTCATCTCTTTTTGAAAATCTTTGTAAGTTAGTGTTTCATCTATACCTTTTAATAAGTGCTCTTGGTTTCTTGTTGGAATTTGATCTTTTAAATCATCTGGAACTGTCCAATCAATTGTAATATTAGTAAAAGGGCTTTGTCCCCAACGTGCTGGAACATTTAGATTATAAATAAATGACCTAATTGCTTTTTTAATCTCAGGGTATGATAATTTATCTTTATAAACATAAGGTGCTAAATATGTATCAAATGATGAAAAAGCTTGTGCTCCAGCCCATTCACTTTGTAATATTCCTAAGAAATTTGCCATTTGACCAAGTGCTTCTCTAAAATGATTTGGAGCAACACTTTCAACTCGACCACGAACACCATTAAATCCTTCATCAAGTAAAACTCTTAAACTCCATCCAGCACAATATCCACTTAAGCAATCTAAATCATGTATATGATAGTCAGCATTTCTATGCGCATATCCTTCCTCTTTTGAATAACCCTTATCAAGCCAATAGTTTGCTATTACTTTTCCTGCTGTATTATTTATAAGCCCTGCGTGAGAATATCCTGTATTTGAATTTGCTTTAATACGCCAATCACTTCCATTTATGTACTCTTGTATTGTTTGAGTAGAATTTATATATGTTGTATCTGAATCAATTTGAAGTATTTGCTCTCTTTGAATTTTGTGTAAATGTCTATAAGTCATAAATGACTTCATTACTTCAAAATATCTTGCTTTATATAACTCTCTTTCTATTACATCTTGTATATCTTCAACTGCAACCATTCTTTTTTGTTTTAAAACTTCAATTACATTAAAAAAAATAGCTTGGGAATAAACTACATTTACACTTTTAAAAGCTTTTTTTATTACATCTTCTATTTTATATGTTTCAAACTTTTGTTTAACACCATCTCTTTTTAATATTTCTTCAATCATTTATTATCCTTAAAAATATTCGTAAGTATAAGTAAGATTTTCTTAATACTAAATAACGAAAAAAGTCACTAAAGTGTCATTTTTAGGGCTTCAAAAGCATAAAAAAGAACATTTTATTTTCAAATATTCCTATAAATAAAGTCAAATTTAAGTTAGTAATAATACGAAATCCTATAGAATATCAGCTTTTATTAATTACAGAGGAATCATTATGAGACATTTCTTAACATTAGCAGACTATACAAAAGAAGAAATTTTTGAGATATTAGAGCTTGCAAAACAAATCAAAGTAGAAACTAAAAATAGAGTATTCAAAGAATACATGCCTAAACAAACATTAGGAATGATTTTTGAAAAGAGTTCAACAAGAACTAGAGTTTCTTTTGAAACAGGTATTTACCAATTAGGTGGAGTTGGATTATTTCTTTCTTCAAATGATATTCAGTTAGGACGTGGCGAACCTTTAAGTGATACTTCAAGAGTAATATCTCGAATGGTAGATATGGTAATGATTAGAACTTTTGGACATGAAAAAATTGAAGAGTTCGCAAAATATTCAAAAGTTCCTGTAATAAATGGTTTAACAACAGAATATCATCCTGTACAATTAATGGCTGATTATATGACAATTCAAGAAGCAGGTTTAGATAAAGACTTAGTAGTGGCTTATGTTGGTGATGGTAATAATCTTGCTCATTCATGGTTAAATCTATGTGCAAAACTTGGATTTGAGCTTAGAATCGCAACACCAAAAGGTTATGAAGTAAATACAGATATTTTAGAACGTGCAGAAGAAATGGCTAAAGAATCTGGTGCAAAAATTGTAATAGGAAATGATCCAAAAGAAGCTGTAAAAGGCTCAACAGTAGTTACAACAGATACTTGGGTTTCAATGGGTCAAGAAGATGAAAAAGAACAAAGATTAAAAGATTTTGATGGATATATTGTTGATCAAGATATGATGACTTTAGCTCAAAAGAAAGCAATCTTCTTACATTGTTTACCAGCATATAGAGGTTATGAAGTAAGTGAAGAAGTTATGGAAGGAAGTCAAAGTTTAATCTTTGAAGAAGCAGAAAACAGACTACATGCACAAAAAGGTGTAATGGTTTGGTTAGATAAAAAGAGAAACTCATAATATGATTGATTTTAAAAAATTTGAAAAATATTCAAGACCAGGTCCTAGATATACTTCTTATCCTACAGCTCCAGAGTTTAGTGAAGAGTTTACTCAAGATGATTTAAAAGCTTATTATAAAAGTCAAAGTGATGATAGAGCATTATCTATTTATATTCATATGCCATTTTGTAGAAGTGCTTGTTATTTTTGTGGATGTAATACAATCTTTACTTCTAAAGAAGAAAAAAAAGTTGAATATATTACATACTTAAAAAAAGAGTTGAATATATTAAAAAATCATTTAAATACTTCAAGAGAAGTAACACAAATGCATTTTGGTGGAGGAACACCAACATTTTTCTCTCCAGAGCAATTAGAAGAAGTTATAAATGCTGTTAAAGAAGTATTTCCTAACTTTAGAGCTGATGCTGAAGTATCATGTGAAGTTGATCCAAGATTCTTTACAAAAGAGCATATGGATGTTTTAAAAGCTGGTGGTTGTAATAGATTAAGTTTTGGTGTTCAAGATTTAGATGAAAAAGTACAAAAAACTATTCATAGAATCCAACCTTTTGAATTAACTCAAAATGTAATTAAAATAGCAAGAGATGCTGGAATACACTCTGTTAATACAGATTTAATTTATGGACTCCCTCATCAAACTAAAGAGAGTTTTAAAAAGACTTTAGAAAAAATGATTACATTAGATACAGATAGATTTGCTGTATTTAATTATGCTCATGTTCCTTGGCTTATGAAAACTATGAGAAAATTTGATGAAACAACTTTCCCAAAACCAGAAGTTAAGCTTGAAATGCTTAAAGATACAATTGATTTCTTTACATCAAATGGTTATAAAATGGTTGGAATGGATCACTTTGCAAAACCAGAAGATGAGTTATTTAAAGCTATTGAAAAAGGTGAATTACATAGAAATTTCCAAGGTTATACTACAAAAGGTGGAGCTGATTTAATAGGAATTGGTTTAACTTCTATTGGAAATGGTGTAGATTATTATGCTCAAAATTTCAAAGATATTCCATCATATGAAGCTGCTTTAGATAATGGAGATTTACCTGTATTTAAAGGTTATAGATTAAGTGATGATGACCAATTAAGACAATTTGTTATTATGGAACTAATGTCTAACTTCTCTTTAAATATAAAAAGAGTTGAAGAACAATTTAATGTTAACTTTAAAGAATATTTTGCTGATGCAATTGAAGCACTACAAGAATTTGTAGAGGCAGAACTTGTTGAGATTAGTGATGAAAAAATTCAAGTATCTCAAACAGGAACAATGCTTATTAGAAATATTTGTATGCCATTTGATGCATATTTAAATAAAATACCTGAAGATAAAAGAAGATTTTCTAAGACTATTTAGTCTTAGCTTCTTTTAAATAAAACTCCCTATTTCTCGAAAGAGAACCTCCTTTTTATCAATTATTAACCAACATTTTAGTATATTTTATTTTTATTATAAATATTAAAATTTTTTAATCAAAAGGTTATATAAAGTGTCAATAAATAAATTTAATTATACAGCTGTTTCTGATGCCTGTGTAAAATGTGGAAAGTGTAAACCTGTATGTACAATCTTTAATATAAATCAAGATGAAACAACTAGTCCTAGAGGATTTATTGATTTGTTAGGTGCATATGAAAGAGATGAACTAGAACTTGATCAAAATGCAAAAGATATTTTTGAATCATGTTTCTTATGTACAAATTGTGTTGAAGAGTGTCCAATTGATTTACCAACGGATATGGTAATTGAACAAGTAAGAGCTGATATTGCTAAAAAATATGGAATTGCTTGGTATAAAAGATTGTTTTTCTGGCTTTTAAGACATAGAAAAACTATGGATATGCTTTCAAGAATGGGTTGGATGTTCCAAACATGTGCTTTAAAACTTGATAAAACAAAACAATCAGCTGAACCTAGATTTTCACTTCCAATAGTTAAAAAAGATAGAGTTTTACCATATGCAGATATGAGAAGTTTTTTAAATAAATATCCACAAAATATATTTGCTAAAAATAAAAAAGTAGAAGAGAATAAGAAAAATAAAGTTGCAATTTTTATTGGATGTATGAGTAACTATACTTATACAAATACAGGTGATTCTTTAGTAAAAATTCTTAAAAAACTAGAACTTGATATTATGATTCCTAAAAAACAATTATGTTGTGGAGCCCCTGCTTATTTTACGGGAGCTTTTGATACGGTTGATTATTTAACAAAGAAAAATATTGAATATTTTGAAACATGGATAGATGAAGTTGATGCTGTAATTATTCCAGAAGCTACTTGTTCTGCTATGATTAACCAGGATTGGGAACATTTCTTACATGACCAACCTGAATGGAAAGCAAGAGCTGTTAAGTTATCTAAGAAAATATTTATGGCTACAAAGTGGTTAGATGATAACACTCAATTAAGAGATCTATTAGCACAAAGTAAAAAAACTATCGATACAACTGTTACATATCATGACCCTTGTCATGCTAAAAAAATGCAAGGTGTTTGGAAAGAGCCACGAAATTTACTAAAACAAAATTATGTTTTAACTGAAATGAGTGATTCAAATAGATGTTGTGGATTTGGTGGAGTTACTATGCAAACTGAAAAATATGATTTTGCTAAGGCAGCAGGTCTTCCAAAAGCAGCAATGATAAAAGAAACAAAGGCACAAGTAGTAAGTGCTGAGTGTTCTGCATGTAGAATGCAAATTACAAACTCTTTACATATTTCAGATGTTGATGTACAGTTTAAAAATCCAATTGAATTAATTGCAGAGGCATTAGATTAGAATGCAAGAGTATTGGCAAAATATATACTCTAATTTTGAACCAGTTGCATTTAACTTAGGTCCTGTATCAGTTCACTGGTATGGGATTATGTATGCTTTAGCTTTAATATCAGCTATTTTTATAGCTAAATGGTTTATAAAGCATGATAAGCTGAATATTTCAAATGATTTATTTGATTCATATATTTGGTGGGCTGAGATTGGTGTTATTTTAGGTGCAAGATTAGGATACATTATTTTCTATGATACAAATGCAATGTATTATCTTACAAAACCATGGCAAATATTTAATCCATATGTAGATGGTGTTTATACTGGAATTTCTGGTATGAGTTATCATGGAGCTTTTATTGGATTTATTATATCCTCTGTGTTATTTTGTAGAAAAAACAAAATATCTTTTTGGTTTATCACAGATATTGCAATACTAGGAATTTCTGCAGCATATGTATTTGGTAGAATTGGAAACTTCTTTAATCAAGAACTTATAGGACGTGTTACTGATGTTCCTTGGGGAATTTATGTTGGACAAACTTTAAGACATCCCTCTCAACTTTATGAAGCAATACTTGAAGGTTTAGTCGTTTTTGCAATTTTAGTTTATTTTAGAAATAGAAAAACTTTTGATGGACAACTAGCTTTAATGTATGGAGTGTTATATTCTACTATGAGAATAATTGCAGAATTCTTTAGACAACCTGATATTCAATTAGGGTTTATATATAGTGATTGGTTAACTATGGGTATATTACAGTCGTCTGTAGTATTATTAATAAGTTTAATCGTGTATGTATTTTTAAAAGAAAAAAAGAGTAAAAATAAAAAAATAGTTAACTAATGTTAACTATTTTCTTCAATAAATCCAGCTCCAATAGCTAACTCATTAATCTTATTTTTTAGTAAATCTAATCTCCAACCATGTCTATTAGCAAAGTTTTCAATTTCTACTTCTCTTTGTTCTGGTGTACAAAACACAAAAATTCTTTTTAAGAATGGTTTTGGCACTTGAATTGCAATTAATTGGAAATAGTTTTCTTTACAACTTCTAGAGCAAAAAGCTTTACTCATGGCTATCTTTTTTTTACAAAAAGGACAATGGGACATTATTTATAACCTTTGGATATTAATTTATAGAATTTAGCATTTGTGATATCTTGAAGAAATTTTGGGTCTACGTCATGTAAAGCTATAATATCTATCTCTTTATCATCCATAAGCCAAGCTTTTCCAGTGTCTTTTAACTGTTCAGTTTCAAACATCTGAATAAGTTCTTCTTTAGTAACGATCAATTCTTCCATATTATAACTTTTTTATTAATATTTTGCAAATCGATAATTTTAAGTATTCTTAAAATTATCGATAGTATACCCTTTATTAGAATGGTTTCTAATAATTTCATAATAAGTTTTTTGTCTAATTTTATTTACAATGTTTCTCATTGTATAAATTGACATATCCTTACCTTTCCAAACTACTTCTTTAATTGTATCATAATCAGTGATTTCACTTCTTTTTGATATTAATAGTTTTAAGAAAGCTTTTTCTAGTCTTGTAAAGTCAACTAATTGTCCACCAGTTTTAAAGAACTGATCTCTATACTCATCAAAGTAAATTCCACCTTGGAATTCTATTTTGTCCCCTCTTTTAGTTTGGTTAAGGCACATAATAACTGCTAATTTAATATCTTTTGCTCTTAATGGCTTTGATAGGAAAGTATACGCACTATAATTAATAGCAGTAACTATATCTTCATTGTCATCAGAATCAGAAATAACAATTTTTGGTAATGTTGGAGCTAGTTGGGCTAGTTCTGCACATAACTCAGAAAAACTTACTCCTTTAATATTTGTATCAATTATTACCATGTCATATGTATTTGAACATGCTAGTTCCATAGCCTCATTAATATTACTAGCTATTTTTAATTCTTTAAAATAATCATCAAATTCATTTTCTATTGTTTCATGAATTGTTTCATCACTACTAATAAAAAGTAGTTTCGCGTTATATAATTTTCTTATATTTCTTACTGTTTTTAACATTTTTATACTCTTTAAATATTGATTTAAGCCATAATAATAACAAAAAAAACTTAATATGTCAAAATATTTGTAGATATTTTACAATATTAAGCTCTTCTTAAGATTATTTTAAATCCTGCCAAGAACTTCCAATTGTGCTAGATACCTTCAATGGGACATTTAGTATATAAATATTTTCCATTATCTTAATTAGGTTATTTGTTATTTTTTCAACTTCATTTTCTTCAATTTCAAAAATAAGTTCATCATGAATTTGCAATAACATACTCACTTTATCATTATTTTTATATTTTTTATAAATTTCAATCATTGAAAGTTTTATTAAATCAGCTGCACTTCCTTGAAATAATGTATTTACAGATTCTCTTAAATAAGCTGCTTTTTGCATTCCATTTGCTGCATCAAAATCGAACAATCTTTTTCTTTTTAAAAGAGTTTCGACATAACCATTTTCAAAAGCAAACTCTTCAATTGATTTTAAATAATCTTTTACACTTACAAATGCTTCAAAATATGATTCAATATAAGTCTTTGCTTCTTTAGTTGTAATTCCTAAAGTATCTGCAAGTTTTTTGCTACCCATTCCATATAATAAACCAAAATTAATAGATTTAGCAATAGACCTCTTCTCACTAGCCTGTTCCTCTCCAAATATTTTTACAGAAGTTTGATAGTGAATATCTTCACCTGAATTAAAAGCTTCAACTAATGCTTTATCTTCGCTAAAGTGTGCAAGAAGTCTTAATTCAATTTGTGAGTAATCAATTCCAACAAGTTTATAACCCTCTTTTGGTATAAAAGCAGATCTAATTTCAGCTCCAGCTTGTGTTCTAACTGGAATATTTTGTAAATTTGGATTTTTAGAGCTTAGTCTACCAGTTGCTGTTCCTGTTTGTAAGAATGATGTATATATTCGATTATCTGGATTTTTAAGCCCTAGGTCTAATAAGGGTTCAATATATGTAGATTGTAGCTTAAAGGCTTCTCTATACTTTAACAATAAAGGAATAATTTCATGAGTATCATATAGCTTGTGTAAAACTACTTCATTTGTACTATATCCTGTTTTTGTTTTCTTTGAAGGTGGCAGTTTTAATGTTTCAAATAAAATGCTTCCTAATTGTTTTGGAGAGTTTATATTAAACTCAGTTCCCGCAGCTTCATATATTTTTGATATTAAATCTTGGATAGTTTTAGTATTTGATATTTTTAAATTTTCAAGTTTTTTAACATCAACTTTTATACCATTTTCAAACATGTTAGCTAATACGTAAATAAAATCAAACTCAACATCCTTTGCAAGTTGTAGTAAACCTTTATTCTCTTCATCTTCGAACTCTTCTAAAAGTTTATTATAAAGCTTTAACGTCATTAGCGCATCTTCTGCTGCATATTCACAAGCTTTTGATACTTCTACATTTGAAAAATCTTCACCTTTCTTAACTATATCTTTAAAAGCTATCATTTTATGATCAAAGTATTTCTCAATTTGAAAATCTAAACCTACTCTTTGACTCGTATTTAAAAGCCATGCTAAAATCATTGTATCTGCATATAGTTTTAATTCAATACCTAAATTAAATTTTACAATTTCATAATCATATTTAAAGTTTTGAAGAACTAATTTAAAAGTATTTAAAATATTTATTGCTTTTTTAGCTGCATTTTCAGATATTTGCTCTGGAGCTCCTAAATAAAAGTGAGAAATTGGTACATAATACGCTTTTGTTTCTTCATATGAAAATGAGAAACCTACAATTTGTGCATTTATAGTATCAACACTTGTTGTTTCTGTATCAAAGGCTACAATTGAGTCTTTTGGAATTTGATTTAAAACTTTGAATAGCTCTTTTTCATCATTCAATAAGATATATTCAGTTTTTAATTCAACTTTAGGTTTAGGTAATTCTGTTTTGTAGTTTAATCCTTCTTTATTAACTCTTTCAACTACTCTGTTTAGCCCATATTCCAATAAAGTATCAGAAATTCTTAATATTGGATTTTCTACAGGTAAATGAAACTCTTCTAGGTTATCAATACAATGACAATCTTTTGATAAAGTTACCAGCTCTTTTGAAATATAAGCTAACTCTTTTCCTTCTGTTAAAAGAGTTTTCCATCTTTTTTTTTCAATATTTTCTAAATTTGCATAAATATTATCTAAATCATTATATTGTTCAATTAATGCTTGCGCTGTTTTAGCCCCCACTCCTTTTACACCAGGAACATTATCAGCACTATCACCTAATAGTGATTGATAGTCTGTAAATTGTTTAGGATAAACACCATATTTATCAAAACAAGTTTTTTCATCAATTATAGATTTTTTAATTGGATCAAATAAATAAATTCCATCTTCAATTAATTGGTATAAATCTTTATCATGAGATACCACTCTAACTTCAAGACCTTTTTCTTTTGCATCTTTTGCAATTGATGCAATAATATCATCTGCTTCAAATCCTATTTTAATTGCAGTTTTAAAATCCATTTTCTCAATCCATTCAATGGCAATTGGAAGTTGTCTTAATAAATCTTCTGGAACATCAGGTCTATGTGATTTATACTCTGTATAAATATCACTTCTAAAAGTAGGACCTTTTGCATCAAGAGCAAATACTATATAATCTGTTTCAAAATCTTTTCCAACATTTGATATAAAATTCATAAATCCAGTTAAAAGTCCAGTTGGAAATCCATCTTTTGATTTTAAGGGCGGTAGTGCATAAAAACTTCTAAATAAGAAGCCAAAGGTATCAATAACAGTAATCGTTTTTTTCATAAAATTCTTCTTTCATATTCTTCTTTAAAGATTTTATAATATAATATATACACTTTAAATAAGGTTTGATAACCTAGAGGAATATATAAATGATTATTATCCCAGCAAGATTAAATTCAAGTAGATTTGCAAATAAAATATTAGTTGATATTTTAGGTTTACCAATGGTAATAAAAACAGCAAAACAAGTAAGCTCATTAGACAAAGTCGTAATTGCAACAGATTCACAAAAAGTAATAAATTTAGCACAAGAACATGGATTTGATGCTGTTATGACATCAGTTGACCATAATAGTGGAACTGATAGAATAAATGAAGCTGTGAATAAGTTAAATTTAGATGAAAATGAGATTATTGTAAATGTACAAGCAGACGAACCTTTTATAGAAAAAGAGGTTGTTCAAGCAGTTATTGAAAGAGTAAAAAAAGTAATAGAAAAAAACGAAGATACAATGATAGTTTCATGTCATAAAGAAATTTCTTCAGAATTAGCAGATGATCCAAATCATGTAAAAGTAATACTTGATGAAAACTCAAATGCAATTTATTTTTCTCGTGCAAAAGTCCCTTACCATAGAGATCATTATGAAAATTCTTTATATAATGGACATTTAGGAATTTATGGATTTACTAAAAAATCATTAAATAAATTTTGTTCATTAAAAGCATCCAAATTAGAAAATATTGAAAAACTTGAACAATTGAGAGCAATTGATAATGGATATGAAATTGCAATGGTAAAAGTTCAATCAAAATCTTTTGGAATTGATACACAAGAAGATTTAAACAATGCATTGAGAATTTTTAACTAATAACTTTATTAAGTGCTCTTTGTAAATATAAATACTAAGTTATTTTAAGCTACTTTATGTAAAACTATATATTAAATCAAAAAAGAAGTAAGGAAATGGATGCATTTTAAAGTATTGATAGCTGATAAAGAATTTAATTCTTTAGATAAATTTGAAAGTTATTCAGATAAAAAGCAAAAAGATATAATTATTGATTTTTCTATTGATACTAAAAAAATAATTAATAATATAGATCATATAGATCTAATTATTTTAAGTACAGAAATAAAAAACTACATAGAAATAATTAATAATTGTATTGAAAATAATACTTATATAATTCTATTATCAGATAAACTTATTGATTTAAATGAGGACTCAAAATATGTAGATTATGTATATAAGCCAGTAAATACTAAAAAGTTAATGCATAAAATAGAACAATATACATTTATAATAAAACAAGAAATTGTAAAAAAAGAAGAAAATGAAATTACAAACTCTATTATAAAGAATATAACTAATCCACTTTTTTTAACAGATGGTAACAAAATACTTTTTGCAAATGATTATTTTTATAGTTTAACAAAATGTACTTCCTTAGAAATGATAAATAAAGAATATCTTCAAATTGGTGATATTTTTACTAAGCATAAAAATTGTTTTAATAACAGAAATAATGATTGGCTAGAAAAATGTTCAAAAGAGACTTTAAATGTTTGTATTTTAACTAATAATGGCGAAGAAAAGTTTTATACCTTACAAAAAATCCCATTGACTCATAATAATACAAATATAATACTATTAAATGATATTAGTCATGAGTTTAATCATAAAAAAGAGTTATATAAACTTTTATATACAGATAGATTAACTAATTTACATAATAGGTCAATGTTAATTACAAAATTACAAAATGATAAAAATTTATATTTAACTTCTCTTTGTATTTTAGATATAAACTCCTTTAAAGAGATAAATGATTTTTATGGACATAAACCAGGAGATTCAGTATTAATTAATTTAGGTAATCTAATTAAAGATAGTATAAAAAATTATCCTGATTTAAAATTATATAAATTTCCTTCAGATACTTACTGTATTACAAATCAAAAAGATAATAATAAAGAATTTATTCAAGTTATTGAAAAAATCTTAGAAAAATGTGATAAAACAGTATTTCATTTTGATCAACTTGAAATTGATGTTAAATTAACAGCAGGTATATCTTTTTCTAAAAAGAATAATAAATTAATTACTGCTGATATTGCCTTACAAACAGCAAAAAAAGATCATAAAGATTATATGGTTTTTTATGAAAAATTAGATAAATTACAAGAATATGAAAATAATATGTTTTGGACTAAACAACTAAAATCTGCTTTTGCAAAAGATAATATTGAAGTTTATTTCCAACCTTTAATTAATAATAAAACTTTAAAAGTTGATAAATATGAGTGTCTTGTAAGATTAATAGATGATAAAGGAAAAGTAATAGCACCTTTTTTCTTTTTAGATATATCTAAAAAATCAAATCAATATACAAAATTAACAAAAGTTGTTATTGAAAAATCTTTTAAGAAATTTGAGTATCTTGATTTTGAATTTTCTGTAAATATATCGTATGAAGATATTGAAAGTCCAGATTTTTTAGATTTTATTAAAGATATGTTAAAAAAGTATAATATCTCAAAAAAGGTTGTTTTTGAGATACTTGAAGATGAAAATGTTAAAGACTATAGTCTTTTAATTTTATTTGTTGATCAAATAAAAGATTTAGGCTGTAAGGTTGCAATTGATGATTTTGGTTCAGGGTACTCAAATTTTGAGCATATATTAAAAATGAACATTGATTATTTAAAAATTGATGCTTCATTAATTAAAAATATTGCTACTGATAAAAATTCATATAAAATTACAAAAACAATAGTTGAGTTTGCTAAAACTTTAAATTTACAAACTATTGCAGAATACGTTGAAAATAAAGAGATATTTGATCTAACTAAAGAGTTAGGAGTTGATTATTCTCAAGGATACTATTTCTCAGCGCCAATAGCAGATCCTAAGCTAACAGATTTTAATAATGGAATGAATAATGAATAAAGAAATATTAGAAAATGTCTCTGTATTATATGTAGAAGATGAAAAAGATGTACGAGAGTTTACAACAAAACTTTTAGGCTCACTAGTTCAAAAAGTATATTCAGCAGAAGATGGTTTAGATGGACTAGAGCAATTTATAGAAAATAAAGATAGTATTGATTTAATTGTATCAGATATTAATATGCCAAGAATGAATGGTCTAGATATGTGTGCAAAGATTAAAGAGATTAATAAAGAAATACCTATAGTAATTACAAGTGCTCATAATGATCCAAGTTTTTTGAAAAAAGCTATAAATGTTGGTGTTAGTACATATGCAATGAAACCAATAGATTTATATCAATTAGTTGAAAGTATGATAAAAGCAATAGAACCAATATATTTAAAAAGAAAACTTGAAAATTTAAATATATCTTTAGAAACTAGAGTTGATAATGAAATACAAAAAATAAAATCAATACTAGATGCTCAAGATAATATTGTTATTTTATCAAACAGCACAAGTATTAAGAATGTAAATAAAAGATTTTTAGAGTTTTTTGAAGTAGATTCAATAGAAGAATTTAGTAAATTATCTGAGAATATATTTGATAACTTTATTGATGAGTATGGTTTTATTTCAAAAAAATCACTTGAGGGTCAAAAGTGCTATTATGAATATATAAAAAATTTAAAAGAAGTTAATAGAGTTGTTAAGATTAAAAACTCAAAAAATGAGATTCGAATTTTCACAATTAATATTGATAATTATGATGATAAAAATGAATTTTATGTAATATCTTTAACAGATATTACTCAGTTAAAAGAAAAATCTAATTTATTAGAGTACCAAGCTTCTCATGATAACTTAACTGGCTTATTTAATAGAAATAAATTTAATACTTTATTTGGAAAAGAAATAAGACGAGGTCTTAGATATAATAACCATT
>NYWO01000102.1 GCA_002685075.1 Arcobacter sp. | reverse complement strand
CCATCTTGTGAAATATAAACTAAATAAAAAGGATGAAGTTGATTTATATTGTCAATATTTACATCACTATTTATATTTTTTAGTACAAATATCACGCCCTCTTCTATGTTTTTACTTATATCTTTTTTACATACTGTGTGCATACCGCAACTTACATCTTTTATATCGCCTTTTGTTTGCAAAAAGTTTATTAAATCCATACGAAAGTCATTTAATCCTAAATCAGTAATAGAAATAGAACTATCCATATCTTCAATATCTACTACTTCATTTTGTAGTTTTTGAAGCTGTTGTTTTCTAAAGTCCATTTGTGAAGATTTATTTGTTAAAACATTGTCTTCTCCTGTTGCTGTTGTATCGACCATAAACATACGAGTTTCAACTCTAGTTTTTAGATTTATATACTCATCTAGACTTATTTGTGGCCAAAAATTAATTAGTTGAATAAACTCATTTTTACTTCCAATTCTATCAACTCTACCAAATCGCTGAATTATTCTTACTGGATTCCAGTGAATATCATAATTTATAAGCGTGTCACAATCTTGTAAGTTCTGTCCTTCACTTATACAATCAGTTGCTATTAAAATATCTAGCTCTTTTTCTTTTAGTTTTTTGTTTTTTGAAAGAGGTGAAAAATGACAAAGTATATTGTTAAATTCATTGTGAATATTTAATGTAGATTTATTTGCACCACTTCCTGTGATTTTTGCTGTTTGAAGATTTAAAGATAAATTAAAATCTTTTAGTTGCTCATACAAATAGTTTGCCGTATCTGCAAAAGCTGTAAAGATTATGATTTTTTTATTGGCTTTATTTTCTTGTGTATTATGATAATTGTTATTGATTGGATTTTCTATTTTTTCTATGATTTTTGATTTTAAAATATTTAGTTTTGTATCATTTTTAAAATCTACTTTTTTCATATCTGCTAAAAGATATAAAGCTGTTTGTAAATCTTCTTCTAAGTCTTGCTTCCATCCTGTTGTGTTCATATCACATAGATTTATTTTTACTTTTTTACCTATGCTAAATTCATCATCAAGCCACTGTTCATTTTCCATATCTTCAATTTCAATACTATTCTCATCATCAATAGAGTTTTCAAATCCATTCTCAAACTCTTCTATTTTTTCTAAAATATTTTTAATATTTGATGCAAAGTTATCTAAAGTAATTCTAAAGCTATCAACAGAACTTTCAAGTCTTTTTAGAAAGTTTACACGCATTAAAATCTTTAGATTGTTTTCTCTATTTTTTTGCTTTAATGTTGCATTATTATTTGTCTTATCATCATATAACTTACTATAAAAACCTTCTTTGGATTCTAAGATATAATTAAAAGGAGTGTAAACACCCATATTAAAAGTAGATAATTTTTTGTATATTTCATCTATTTTCATAACATTTTCAAGAGTTGTAATATCACATCTTAAAGTTTGAGGTTCTAATCTTGTGGGAAATTTTCCTATTTTTTCCATGTCATAATATTTTTCTATATGTTTTCTACTTCGTGCAATTGTAACACTATCAAGAAGTTTAAAAAAATCAAAATTTTGGTTTAGTTCATCAAGTAGTTTTTTTGTGTTTCTTTCTTCACTTGGTAATTTTGACCAATTGTTAAAAGTAAGTTGGGCTTTTCGTAAGATTGCATCTATGGAGTTTGATACATTTAGTTTTTCATTTTTTATATTTGTTTGACCTTCGTAAGCTAGAGCCAATTGGTTTTTTAAATCTTTAAAACGATTATTTACAGGTGTTGCACTTAGCATTAAAAGTTTTGTTTTTACACCTGTTTTTATAGTATTTAGAAGTTTTTGGTATCTTGTGGTTTTCTCTTTTCTTGCATCGTTATTTCTAAAATTATGGGATTCATCTATTACTATTAAATCATAGTTCGACCAGTTAATTCTTGATAAATCAACACCATTTGAAAAACCTTTTTCTCTTAAAATATCTGTGTGATAAAGTACATCGTAATTTAATCTATCAAGTAAGAGTGGATTGTCTTCATAATTATGTAAAAATGTTTTCCAGTTATCACCTAATTTTTTTGGGCAAAGTACTAAAATAGATTTATTTCTTTCTTGATAATATTTTATTACTCCAAGAGCTGTAAAAGTTTTACCAAGTCCTACTGAATCAGCTAAAATACAACCGTTATATCGTTCAAGCTTATTTATAAGAGTTAAAACTGCATCTTTTTGAAAATCATAAAGTTTATTCCATATTACACTATCTCTAAAACCTGTCTTTTCATTTGCAAGTTCATCTTCACTTAAATCTTCTAAAAACTCATCAAAAATATGATATAAAATAAGATAATAAATAAACTCAGGAGAATTCTCTTTATAAAGATTGTCAATATAAGCTATTACTTCTGGAGTAATATCTTTTAATATATTTTCATCATTCCAAACACTATCAAAATTTTTTAGAAACTCTTTTGTAGTGTTATCGTCTTCAATTTTATTTATAAGTCTTAGCGCTGAATCATCTTTTTTATAGCCAAATCCTGCACTACTAAACTCATTCATTCCAAGATATGTGGATTTATCTTCTTCATTGTCTACTATTAACATAGATTGAATCGAATTATTTCCACGGTTTGATTTGAATTGTACTTTTTGTTCACACCAAGCCCTACACTCTTTGGCTATTGTTTTACCTTTTAGTTCATTTTTTAGATTTATTTCAAATGAAGTTCCACTTATTGATTTTTCTATATTTGCTTGATTTATAGTGAAGTACTTGCTTTTTTTATTTTCATTATCTGTTTTTATAAAAGTAGGATCAGTAAATATAAAACGGAGATTTTCAATCTTGCTTAACTCTTTTTTTAAACTTTCAAATCCATAAATAGAGAAAAGTGATGAAGCTACTGCTATTTTAGAACTTTTACTAATAGTACTTTTTAAATCATCGCCTACAATATTTATTTTATTATCGAAAGTTTTTATCAAATCATTTTCTCTTAAATTTAATTTTTTAAGGGATATATTACCCTATAAATTATTAAACAGGTATTATTTTCCTTTAAATATTAATATAAAGGGTAACTTATACCTTGTTAGAAAATAAAAGAATCTCTTGTACTTTTACTAATAAAAAGGTATAAAATGACACAAAGGGATATGGCAGGTTTTTTAGATGTTGATGTTAAAACAATAAGAAATTGGAGAAAGAATAAACCGAATTTATATAAAATAATTATGCAAGGTTTTGCGATAGAAGAAACAATAAAAAAAGCTGAAGAGAATATAACGGAACTAAAAGAGATTGCTCAATCTTTAAATAAGAGAAAAGAAGAAAGATAAATTAAATCTTTCTTCTTATTTTAAACTAATACTTTATACTAGGACTTATACTCTTCCAATCCTCTCTTAACTCTTCTTTTAATATAAACTTATCTTTAGTATTTGCGGGCCTGTTATATTCATAAGGTGTAACTACCATTAAACCACCTTTTAAAATACTTGTAAAAGTATTTGATTCTACTTTTGAACCTGAAAATATTGAGAATTTCATATTAAAACCACTTATGTCATAAAATACTGAATTAGTTCTAATAAATTTAGTATATTTTTCATATATCAAACAATCCATAATAACTGTACTTGCATCTTCTGAAAGGTCAATATTATTGATTTTTCCTATTTGAACATTTTTATAATATATTGGAGAATCTACATTTGCACTTGAAGCATTAGTAGTATAAACTTTGAATATTGTTCCATGGTATGATTTATCAAGAGAAGGAAGAGTATCAAAGCCTTTAAATTTTGTTTGATATTTTGCTTTTTTACTTTTTATAACACCAATATTTACAGCCATAACCGTTGAACCAATATTTGACACCTCTTGTAATGAAATTTTTGGTTTCTTTAAATAAAAAACTGTACCCTCTTTTGTAAAAGAATCATAATCATCAAAAATCTGTGCTCTAACTACAACTTCTTGCTTTGAATTAAGTGAAACATTAGTGACTTTCCCTACTTTTACACCTTTATATGTAAGTTGAGAAAACTGTTCATGAATACCCTCAACATCATCAAAAACAATAATAATACTATTTGATGAATCTTTCATCTCATCTTTTGAGGCAAAGATATGATGTTTTTCATATAACATATTTGTATTGTTTTCTAAAACAATCGAACCTTCTAATAATGAAGTATAATTATCCATATTCAATAAAATTCCGTTTAAAGAAGCTTTTATATCCAAAACACCTTGTTTATAAAATCTGCTTGTTTTATTTATGTATTTTTTATACTCTTTATAGATAAATAGTTTGGCCTTTGATTCTTTACTATTAAAATTTATTTCTTTTACAAAGCCTATTTCTTGGTTTTTATAAACTACTGCCATATCTTTTTTAATTTTAAAATCATTGTTAAAATATGCATTTATAGTAAATCCATCATTATGTAATCTTTTTAGCTTTTCTATATCACTATAGCTTTCATACAATTTAAAACTTTTTTTAGTTTGTTTTTTGTCACGTCTTAGTTCAGAAATAGCAATAGCACCATTTAAAAGAGGTTTAATCCCTTTATAATTAATATCAAGATTAAAATCTTTTAGCTCTAAAAGTTTTGAACTCATATCATAAAAAAGAGTATGATTATGAATAAGTTTTTTATACTCTTGCTTTATAAGTATCTTTATATTTATTTTTCTAAAATCATTTGCTAATGAATAATCAATAACCTCTCCTACTTCAATATTTTTAAAGTAGATTTTTGATCTTTTTGTAATAGAGTTTAAATTATCAGTTTGTAATGTATAAATCAATGATGAATCATAATTTTTATTTTCATTAAAATTCTTTGCAACAAATATCTTGGAAGCCTCACCTTCTTTATAATTCAAAGAGATATAGTTTCCTTTTATAATGTTCCCTAAGTTTTTAACACCTTCCAAACTAAACTCAGGTGCTTGTATAAAAAATTCTGTATTTGAAGTAAGTAAGTATTTATATTTTTTATAAATAAAAGCTTTTGATGTAATATCATTATCATTTAAAGTTAGGTCTGTAATCTTTCCTATTGTAAAACCTTTATAAATAATTGGAGTGTTTTCATCTAATCCTTCAATACTAGAAAATTTAATATGAATATACTCTTTTTGCTCAAATGAATCCTTTCCTGAATATAAAGTATATACCTCATCTTTTTGAATTTTCTTAGCATCTCTTTTAGATGTTATTACAGTTACTCCACCTACAAGTGCTGAGTATAAAGAGCCTACTTCTATATTAAGACCACTTGGACCATAACTAACATTTAAAGCCTCATTTAACATAAACTTTGAACTTTTATTTACTAAGTAGTTGTATTTATCATAAATATATGCTTTTAAGAACACATTTTCAAATTTAAAATCTTTTGATACAATTTCACCTATTTGATATTTATTATAAAAAATTGGTGTTCCTATTTCAATACTATCTTTATCATTTGCAATTAAAGAAACATAATATCCATTACTTATTAATTCATCATCAGGTCTACTGTCAAGTCCTATAAAATCATATTTCTCTTTTATCTCTTCAGAATCATTTTCATTCATAAACTTTGGAGATATTTCTATTTTAAAACCATCAATTAGTGTACTTAACCCTGATACTTTAGTAAGTGAAATAGTAGGTCTTTTAATCCAAAACTTAGAACCTTCACTCGCTACATATTTAGCCGCATCACTTTTCACTAAAATATTAACTTTTACATTTTTTAAATCATCATGTATGTTTATTTTAGTAACTTTTCCTAATTGTAAACCTTTATATTCAAGTGTTGTTGCACCCTCTTTAAGACCTTCTGCATTTTTAAAAACAACAGTAATATTTACACCTTTTTTCATATATGATTCATATGAAATCCAAGCTAAAATACAAAGAATTATAATGGGTAAAATCCAAATGAAAGAGACTGCTTTTTGCTCCTTCTCTTTTACTTTATAGACAAGATCTTCTTTTTGCTCTATTTGTTTATTCTCAATCATCCCAAATAATCCTTGTATCGAATCTATTTGCAGCTATCATAGTTAGTATTACAACTAGTGCAAAAGATGTTGCTGCTAAACCACCTTTTATATTAAAAAGTTCACCCATTTGAATAACTGATGCTAAAATAGCAACTACATATATATCAATCATAGACCACTTTCCAATTAAATGTATAAATTTAAATATTCTATTTTTATTTTTATTTCTCAACTTAATATCTATTTTTAATGAAATAAAAATCAATAATAAGCCCAATAATTTTATCAAAGGTATTATAACACTTGCTGTAAAAATGACAAAAGCAATAAAATAGTTTTCATATTCTAAAAAACTAATAATCCCTTCTAATATCGTACTTTGTGTTTTAATTCCTAGTTTAGTAATCTCCATCATAGGGTAAAGCATTGCTGGTATATATAAAAGTATTGCACAAATTGTCAAAGCAAGAGACACTTGTAATGAGTTTTTTACTCTTTTTTGTACTTTATGTTTACACTGGGTACATACAAACTCATCATAATTTTCTTTTTCATAAACCTTATGACAGTTTTTACATGAAATTAATAACATCTAATCACCAAACACTTCTTTTCCAGAAAATTTTCTATTTGACATATACAAACAGAGTATATATAATAACATTACATAAAAGCCAATATCAAATTTTGTTGATGATACCATTCCAATAAGCTTGATATATGTAACAATTATACTTATAATAAATACTTCAATAAATCCCCAATGTTTAAAAAAATAGAAACTATCATGAAGAAGCGTATTTGTTAGAAATTTCAAATTTGTATACTTTTGAATAAAAAATATAATGATAATAAGTGAATTAAATATTGGAGCAATTATAATTGTAAAAAATACGACTAAGGCTACAAAGAAAAAACCTTGTTCTAAAAGAATTGAAACTGTACCTATAAGGGTAGCTTGAAGTTGTGTAACACCCAAAGATAAAGATATCAAAGGATATATATTTAATATAGTAAAAAGTAGTAAAGAAGATATTGCATAATATAAAGAATCTATACTATGTATTTCTTTATATATTATCTTGCTATTGCATCTTGGGCATTTTAATATTTTTGATTTTGATTCTTTACTAGATAAGTTACTTAAGGAATCTTTATTTACAAATAATCCACAGCTATAACATTCTACAATTTTTTTAGTATTAACTGCCATTTATTTCCAAATTTTTTAATATATAATATTTTATCATATTTTTAATAAATATAATTTTCTATTAGAATTTAGAATAGATATAGTATTATTAGTTTGCAAAAATTTGCACATAAAATACACATAATTTATATATAAAAAGGTTAATAATATGGAATTTAATATAACAGAAGGTCAAGTAGGAACTAGACCACCAGTTGTAAAACCAGATCCAAGGGTACTAGATTTTTTAGGTGAAGATGGGATGAGAAAACTTATTTCGGATCACTATGATTTATTAAAACAAAGTAATATCAGAGGCTTATTTCCACCATCAGAACAAGGATTTGAATTAGCGAAAAAACATTCTGCTGATTTCTTTATTCAAATTTGTGGAGGTGAGCGACATTTTGATCAAAATAGGGGTAAACCTATGATGGCTGCACGGCATGCACCATTTGCTATTACTCAAGAAGCTCGAAGAGTTTGGTTAGAATCTTATATTATGATTTTAAAACCTCTAGATATGCCAGAAGATTTAAAAAAATCTTTTTGGAATTATTTAGATGTATTCTCAATTTGGATGATGAACACAACAGAGTAAGATTTAAATCTTACTTTGTTTTTAATATACTATTTCTTACTTGTGTTAATTCCTGGATTTTCTTGCGTTCCGATATAATCACTAGGCAATGAAGTAGTCTTTAAATATGCAATAACTCCACCTACTAATAAGCAGATAATCACTACTAATCTAACTATATTTCTTTTTTCATTTGATTCTTTTCCATCATAATCTTCAATTTTATCATTACTTGGTTCATTATTAAAATTACTCATAAATTATCCTTTTACTTTTCATAAGTATAACAAATATTTACTTAATCAATTAATATAAGCAAAGCTTATATTAATGATACCATTAACTGATTTACTGTAATTGCTATTTCTTTAATATCTTTTGTATCTTTTGCTATAAAATCATCTAAATGACGTCTTACTTTATAAAAAACATCTTTTTCATTAGAGATAAAGTTAGCAAAAGCATCTTTTGGTTCTTCATTTACTCTTTGGAATTCTAAAACTTTTTTAGTGTAATGAACAACAATAAACTCTATAAACTGTAAAACTTGATTTCTAAGTGTCATATCACTTGGACTTGTAATTTGTACTTTATTTAATTCAATAATAATCTCTAAAATATTAAATTCATGGATTAATGAATAGAATAGAACAATAACATCTTTAAATGAATGATGAGTATCTTCTTTTATAATAATCGCAGCAACTGCAAATCTTAGATAATCAATTACTGAGAAGAATTGATTAAATGTATCATCCCTTTCAATTAATACTTCAATATTTTGATTATGTATTTGAGATAATAAAGTAAATAATTCATCTTTATGATCTAAGATATGGGCAGCATCTAATTGATTATTTTTTAGATACTTAACCATCCATTTTGTACTTGCATATAAAGTGTATTCTAATTTATTTATTAGCTTATACTGTAATTCAATATTCATAACTGAATCTTGCGAATATATTTTTTCTCTAATATCTTTAGCTCCAAATAATTGTTTTGCAACTAAATAAGATTTTATTTTTAATAAATATCTTTGTGTTCCTAATTTTTCATAATCTGAAATAAATGTAACACCTTGATGATTTATTACAACATCTGCAATTACTGTTGCTATAATTTCTCTTCTTAAAGGATGATTTAAAATTTCATGCTCATATGCACCTACAAAAGATTTTGGGAAATATCTGTAAAGATATTGTAATGTAGACTTATCATCAACAAAATCAGATTCTAAAAGTATCTTTTTAACAAAAATTTTAGAGTAAGAAAGTAGTGAACCTAATACTGGACGAACTATTGAACCATGAATATCAACTACATCACTAATATTGTCATTTTTAGGAATATAAAAATCTTTTCTATTAAAAGCTTCAATATTTTCTTCAAGAACTTCTATTGATTTTATATAATCATTTTGATATTTTCTTGAAAATCTTTCATCAATAGAGATTACAAATGCTTGGTCATAGTTGTTTTTTAACACCATTTGAACTACTTGTTCTTTTAATGAATGAAGGGTTTCCTCTGATTGTTTTTTTGTTAAAAGTCCTTGTGATTGGATACTGTTTAATAAAATTTTTAAATTTACTTCATGATCTGATGTATTAACACCTGCTGAATTATCAATAGCATCTTGATGTATTTTTCCACCATTTAAAGCAAACTCTATTCTTGATTTCTGAGTAAAACCTAAGTTTCCACCTTCACATACAACTTTTGCTTTTATTTCATTTGCATCAACTCTTACAGCTTCATTTTGTTTATCGCCAATATCTAAATTATTTTCATCACTAGCTTTAACATAAGTTCCAACTCCACCATTAAATAACATATCAATCTCTAAAGTTAATAGTTTTTTACATAACTCTTCACCTGATATTATTTTTTGATTTGTACCTAATAGTTTTTTAACTTCAGTACTTAAAGTAATCTCTTTATCACTTCTTAAAAAAATTCCTCCACCTTTTGAAATGATTGATTTATCATAATTACTCCATCCACCATTTTTAGATTCAAATAATCTTTTTCTTTCAATATATGATTTTTTGATATCAGGATTTGGGTCTATAAATATATCTTTATGTGAAATAGCTGCTAATAATTTAAATGTTTTTGATTCAATCATTCCATTACCAAATACATCTCCACTCATAGAACCAATTCCAACAACAGATACCTCATCTTTATAAATATCAATACCTTCTTCAATAAAGAAACGTTTTGAAGACATAATAGCACCACGTGCAGTGATACCTAAATCCTTATGTCCATAACCATTACTTCCACCACTTGCAAAGGCATCACCTAACCAGTAATTTCTTTCAATTGCTATACTGTTTGCTACATCACTCATAGATGCAGTTCCTTTATCAGCAGCAACAACAAAATATGGATCATCTTCATCATAACAAACTACTTTTTCATTTTTTACAATTTTTCCATCAATCATATTGTCAACTAAATCTAAATTTGCATTTATATATAGTGAATAAATTTCTGTAAAATATTCTTTTGTAATATCTTGAACATTTTTATTAATTACAAAAGCACCTTTAGATCCATCAGGAATAATTATAGAGTTTTTACCTTCTTGAGTTATCATAAGTGATTTTACTTCTTGTCTATAATCATCATGCCTATCAGACCATCGTAAACCACCACGTGATACTTTTGACATTCTTAAATGAAGTCCAGAAAAATCTCTATGATAAATAAAGTTTTCTAAATTTGGTTGTAAGCCTTTTAAATCTTTACTAAATGTTTTTGTATCAATTTTAAAGGAGATTGTTTCTTGATCTAAAAAGTAGTTTGTTCTTAAGAGTGATTTTAAAAATAATAAAGTGATATTTAATATTTTATCATCAATAATTTGTGGTATTTTTTTAATCTCTGCTTTTATTTTATCTTCAATTTCTTCTAAAAATTTAATTCTATTTTTAATACCTGGTTCGAATTTTGTAATAAAATATTTTACAAACATACATGCTAAGCTATGGTTTCTTGTTAAAGTATTTAAAATTGTTGCTGAATTTATTGTTAAAACTGCTTGATCTATATACTCTATAAATGCACGAATTAGCATAATCTTTCGTAAAGTGAGATTTTCTTTATAAACTAAGCTATAAGCCTTTGAGTATTTAATTGTACAGTCTTTAAGTGAGTAACTTATAATATATTCTAAGTTATCTTTTGCTTTTTCTACTTTTTCAAAATCTTCTACATTTAAATTAAATCTTGAAATATAAATAAGTTCCTTATTATTTGTTACATTATAGGTAACTTCATCAATTATTTCAAATCCGATACTATGAAGAAGTGGTGTAATATGAGATAAGAAAAGTTGTTTTTTTGAAAATATTTTTACATATTTTGATCTTTTATTTTCTTGTATTTTTGTAACTATTTTTTCTTCTAAAACTTGTTCAAAGAGTTTATCATCAACTGCTAAATCATCAGGTGTTAATAATTGCGAACAAATTGCTTGAATATCTGATGTTGCCATAGTAAAATCCTTATAATATTTATTATTAAAATCTTACTCTTTAATAGTTAAGGCTTTGTTAAAAGAAACTCTTTTGTTTGCATTTTAACACCATTTGCAATAAGAGTAATAAAATGAGTACCTAAATAGTATTTTCTTGTAGTTACAGTTTTAAAAGAGTGCTTTTTATTAATACTTTTACTATAAGATTTAACATCACTTTGAGATAGCATATAAACTTTTTTGCTTCTTTTATTATTTGCCATTTGAAAATCAATTTCATACTCAAGTCTTAAAAGACCTATTTTATTTTTACTTTCAAGTTCAAAAGAAAAATTTAAATTCTCTCCTATACAAACCTTATCATCTAAAATAAAATCTTTTAAAATTAAATCATCTATTTTTCTAAAGCCAAATATTTCTAATATTTTTTTATCACCTTTTTTTAGTAAAGTTCTAGCTGCGTGTTTTAGAAGTAAATCACAATCTTTTGAGAAACCAATATTTTCTTCTATAAAACTTATTACTAAACTTGGATTATCTTTTGAAATATCATTTAAATTATTTGCAACTGAACGTCTTACATATAAAGATTCATCATTTTTGAGTTCATTTAAAATAGGGAAAATAGGATTTGGGTTTGTTTTAAAAGATGGAAGAGAAATAGCCCATGGTAGTCTAGGCCTACAACCTTCACTAGCTAATCTTCTTATATGTTCATTTGAACTTTTTGCCCATTTATAAAGATATTTCATGGCTTTTTGTTCATCTTTTAGAATAAACTCTCTTACAGCAAATTCAGAACTTGAATCTATTGTAAAAACTTCTAATGCTTCTAATGAGATATCAAAATATTCTAAGCCATAAACCTCTACAAAATCTGATAAAACCATAGTTTGTAAACTTGTAGTTTCTTTCTTAAAAAAGTCTTCTTTTACAAGTTTTAATATCTTGATATTTTCTTTATAATCATTTTTTAAACATATTTCTAAATTAGACGAGATTAATCTCATCCTAGATTTTAATTCTAAAGTTTCTAGCTTAGATAAGACTAAAGAAACATAGAGTTCTTCATCAAAAGTAGGTGAGTATTTTTTAATATTTGAAGTAAATTTTCTTATAAACTCTTTATCAAATAAATTTTTTAAAGGTTCCATTAAACACTTAACTCTTCATATTTTGAGTTTAAAACTTTAATAATATCATTTGGATTTACTTCTATATCTAAGCCTCTTTTTCCACCTGATATATAAATAGTTTCAAAAGTCTTTGCACTTATATCAAGTAATGTTCTATGTTTTTTCTTCTGTCCAAAAGCAGAGATCCCACCTAATAGATACCCAGTTGCTTTTTGAGCTTCATCTTTATTTGCCATAACAGCATTTTTACACTCAAAAGAACTTGCAACAGCTTTTAAATTTAAAGATTTATTTACAGGAATTATACATACAACTAACTCTTTTGGATTTAATTCAGCTAATAAAGTTTTATAAACACGAGCCGCATCAAGATTTAACTTTTCTGCTGCTTCTAAACCATAATTTGCAACTTTCGGATCATGTTTATATTTATGCATAACAAAGGTGATTTTATTTTTTTTTAGTTCATTAATTGCAGGTGTCAAACTGCTCCTTTTTAATATTTAATTTGCCTTTTTATAGCATCTTACATAAAACTTATCTTCCATAAGTTCTCTATTAAAAGCTCCTGATAAAAAATTTATTACAAAAGCTTCACCACTTTTTGCATGACCAAATGTTTTAGTTGTCCAATAATTATCTGAGATATAATACTTAAACTTTTTTGATAATGTTGGATTATATACTTTAGTATTTACAATAGAAAATAAAGCCATAAAATCAGGAAGGATCCAGTTCTTATTTCCATCTAATTCAAGATTATTACAATAATCTAATGCTTGCGAATAATTCATTATTTTTTCTTTTACATCTTTATTATCTTGCCAAAGAAAATTTGTTTTACTATCTTTTATAATATTTTCACTAAAAGAAAGAAACTCTGCATTTGCAAAAGTAAAAAAAGTAGTGAAAAAAAGAAATACTAAAAATTTCATAAATCAACCTTATAATAATAATTTGATTGAATTATATCAAAGAAAGATGATAAATATATTGACTATTATCAAACTTTCTTTTTTTCTTTTTTTTAAACTAAATTTTTAGCTACAAAATCCCAATTTACAAGTTTCCAGAAGTTTTCTAAATAAGCTGGTCTTGCATTTCTTACATCAATATAATACGCATGTTCCCAAACATCACATACTAAAAGTGGATTTAAATCACTTTGTATTGGAGTTTGTGCATTTGAAGTTGTAATTATTTTTAAGTTTTTATTTTCATCTTGAACTAACCAAGCCCAACCTGAACCAAATTGTCCTATTGCTTTTGCTGTAAATTCTTTTTTAAACTCTTCAACACTTCCAAAAGCTTTAACTAACTCATCTTCAAGATTCGAAGGAATATTTGTTTGATTAGGAGTTAAACCATTCCAGAAAAAGTCATGATTAGAAACTTGGGCTGCGTTATTAAAAATTCCTCCCTCTGAACTTTTGATTATTTCACTTAATGATAAATCTTCATATTTCGTATTTTCAATTAATTCATTTAATTTATTAACATAAGTTTGGTGATGTTTTCCATAGTGAAACTCTAAAGTCTCTTTTGACATTAAAGGTTCTAAGGCATCTAAAGTGTAAGGTAAAGTCATTAATATATGTTTCATTTTTTATCCTTTTTGTTTAAATTAATATAATTACCAATATTACTATAAATTAAATAAATATAGAACTTTTAATTTAACTATTTATTTTTTGATTTACGATTATTGTGTAAATCATCTTTCATAAGTATTTTAAAATTTTCTAAAGTTAAAGGTGGTAATTCTCCATCTGCATATTTTAATAAAACATCATTAATTTCAATTCTTTCATTTCCTGCAAAATAAACTTTTATTCCCATTTCTAGAAGCACAGAAAAAGGATTATCACCCATATGAGAAGTTATAAGAGTATCTACATTTTTACTTTTTAACCATGTAGCTACTGCTCTTCCTCCTGCATGTTCATTTCTTATAATTTCAACTCTATCATTTGAGATTAAAGCAAAATATTTAGCTTTCCCGAACATTGTTGACACTGCTGTATTTTCTTTATTTGTTTTTACTGGTATTGCAATCATTTTATCTCCTTTGTTGCATTTATTATTGAGATTTTATATCCTAGATATATAACCACGGGCCAAAGACTTAACCAAATTAATTCACTTAAATATTGCATATTTCTAACCTTCTTAATAATTATGAGAATCAGGGGATTCTATTTCTTCTTTTGTTATTTTTACTTTATCCATGCTATACCAAGCATAGGTAATATAAGCTAATACAAAAGGTACCATCAATGATACATAAGCCATTGTCATTAAAGTATAGTGACTACCTGAGCTATTTACTATTGTAAGACTACTTTGCAAGTCAACAGTTGATGGATAGTAAGATGTATCATTTAATCCAACATTTAATAAAACAGCCATAACAGTAAGAACAATTCCTATTCCACCTGTTTTAATACAACAAGTTTTTTTAAAAGTTATAGTAACAAATACCGCTATTATTACCATTGCAACACCTATTAAAAACATAGCTAAAACAATTGGCATATCAATAAAATTTTGTAGATACTTAAATCTTTCAATAGATACAAACCCATCTTTAGCAACTGCATATCCATCTTTTATTAGAATCCAAGTCATAAAACTAAGAAAGAAAATTAGAAAGAAAATCATATTTATTTTGATTGATTTAACTGCTTTTTGTCTAATTTGCTCATGATCTATATTATTAATAAAATACAATGCTCCACTGATTTTTGCTAAAAATACAAGTGCAAATCCTAGTAAATAATTATAAGGATTAAGTAAAGCTTCAAGACCTCGTAATGGATTTTGCCAATCTACAAAATTATTTGAATCAATGATAAATTCACTTCCACTAAAAAATGTACTAATAGCAACTCCTAATAAAAAAGTTCCAATATTTCCATTTATTTTCAAAAACATTTCATATGTTTTTTGTCCTAAAAAATTATTAGGTTTTGTTCTATATTCATAACTTACAGCTTGAATAATAAAACAAAACAAAATTGCTAACCATACCCAATAAGCGCCACCAAAACTAGTTGCATAAAATAATGGGAAAGCTGCAAATAAAGCACCTCCAAATAAAACTAAAGTAGTAAAACCTAATTCCCACTTTCTACCAATACTATTTATTATCATAGTTTTTTCTGTCTCATTATCACTTAATTTATCCATTAATGTTTGTCCACCTTGAACAAACATAATAAATACAAAAAGACCACCTAATAAAGAAATAATTATCCACCAATATTGTTGAAGTGTTAAAAGTTCAAGTGTTCCAAATCCCATTTAATTCTCCTTACTTTCAGGTCCAAGTCCTATTTGTTTTGTCATTATTTTAACTTCAGCTATTAATAACACTGTAAATAAAGTAGCAAAGATAAAGAAACTTATCATTACATTTGTACTAGCTATTTTAGTAGCTGCAATTCCAACAGGCATCAAATCTTGAATAGCCCAAGGTTGTCTTCCAACTTCTGCAACTACCCAACCAGCTTCACTAGCAATATAACCCAATGGAATGCTCCATAAAGCTGATTTTAAAAGTAAAGGATAATTTAGAATATCTCTTTTTGTTGCAAAAAATAGAACCATTGCAAAAAGTAATGTAAACCAAGACCCAAGGGCTACCATAATATGAAATGAATAAAAACTAATAGCAACAGGAGGGACTACATCTTCAGCTTTTTTAATATGCCCATAACCAAAATACTTCATGTTTTCATCAAGTATACTTTTTGATTGAATCAATTGTATTTCATCTTTTGTTTTTTTAGCTTCTTTATAATCTTCTAAAGCTTGAACTGCAAGTTTTCCTTTTTGCATTTTTTCTTGGGTACTTATAATTCCCATTTCTTCGTTACCATAAACTAAATCTTTAATACCAGGAACAAAAGCATGGATATCGTGGTATCCTAGAAGTGAAAGTGCGTATGGAGCTGTTACTTCTAAAAGGAAAGGTTCTTCATCATTTGAAATTGTTTTTTTAGGATTTAATATTCCCATAGCTACAATTCCAGCATCTGTTGTTCCTTCATATAAACCTTCCATTGCTGCAAGTTTCATAGGTTGTTTAAGTGCCACTTGGTGAGCTGACTCATCTCCACTTAAAATTAAAAACAATGAAGTAATAAGTCCAAAAGTAGCACCTATAATAATAGATCTTTTAGCAAATAAAATATCTCTTTTTTTCAATAAATACCAAGCACTAATACCAATTACAAATAATGAAGCTAATACATAACCACTTGCAATTGTATGTAAAAATTTACTTACAGCAACAGGTGAGAATAAAACATCCCAAAAGTTATTCATTTCATTTCTTACTGTATCTGGATTAAAAGTCATACCTACTGGATATTGCATCCATCCATTTGCAACAAGAATCCAAAGTGCAGATAGATTTGAACCAACGGCTACTAACCAAGTTGAAAGAAGGTGAAAACCTTTACTTACTTTATCCCATCCAAAAAACATAACAGCAAAAAAAGTACTTTCCATAAAAAATGCTAAAATACCTTCAACTGCTAAAGGTGCACCAAAAATATCACCTACAAACCAAGAGTAATTTGCCCAGTTAGTACCAAACTCAAACTCCATTATAATTCCAGTTGCAACTCCAATTGCAAAGTTAATAGCAAATAAACCCATCCAGAATTTTGTAGTTTTTTTCCAAAATTCGTCATTTGTTTTTACGTATATACTTTCCATAATAGCTACAATAAAACCAAGTCCCAATGTCAATGGAACAAATATCCAATGATACATTGCAGTTAGGGCAAATTGAGCTCTTGACCAATCAACTAAATGTTCTTCCATTTTATTTTCCTCAATTATCTTTTGTTAGATTTTTATATACAAAATCAACTTTTTCATCATATGTCTTATATTCAGTTTTTAACGATTTATCATGTACAAAATAGTTAAGAAAAAGAAATATAACCAATAGCTTTATTAATATAAGTTTCCATAGTGTTTTTCCAATAGTCATGTTTTTAAAACCATTTATATAAAAAGAGTAAATATTTTTTAAATTCAACATAAAATCTCCTTTTGTTGACATATGTTCAAAATAATAACACTTTATTGAACATATGTCAAGAATAATTTAACAAAATTTTGATATTATTCTAAACAAGGATAATAATGGGAAGAGAAAAAACAAAAAGAAATTTAGTCTTTAAACCAGCATTTAAAGATTATATACCCGAGAATAAATCATACAATGGGATTACTCATCTATTAGATGAAGAAATGGAAGCTATTTATTTAATGGATATTTTAGACTTATATCAAGAAAAAGCAGCAGAAAGTATGAAGGTTTCAAGGCCTACATTTACTAGAATTTTAAAAAATGCAAGACAAAAGTTAACAAGAGCAATTGTTTATGGAAATAAAATTTCTATTGAAGATGCAAATACACCTTATATAGTTGCAATTTGTTCTGCAAGTAAAGATAACTTTGAATCTATATTATCAACAGACCAATATATATCTATATACAAAATTGAAGATAATGAAGTAACTTTAATAAAATCAATTGAAAGTGATGTTTATGTAAAAGCTTCAAAACCTGCAATTGTTTTACCTCAAATATTTTTAGATTTTAATGTAAATATATTTTTATCTACAAAAATAGGAGAAGGTTTAAAAAATTCTCTTCTTGCAAAAGGTATTCAAGTTATTGAAAAACAAATAACTAATAAAGAAGATTTAATTAATTTATAAATTATTTTTATTAATTTTCTTTATAAACTTCTGTAAAAGTAGATTTTCTATAATTATTTTTACATTTAAATTTTATTTATTTTGTTATAATAAGCAAAAAATAATAAAATGAGTTAACATGAAATTTAATTTAAATCAATTCTTACTAGCTGTTTCAGATGCACTAGATTTTGTCGAAATCAATACCTTAGGTTCTACTTCTTATCATTCAAAAAGAGTTGCTTATATTGCATTAAGACTAGCAGATTTTTATATTTTAAGTGATAAAGAAAAATTTGATTTGTGTTCTTTTTCTATCTTACATGATAATGGATTAAGTGAAGAGGATACAGTTAATGAGTTTGAAAATGATCCAAAAAAAGAAAACTTGAGTATCTTTGAACAATATACACAACATTGTGAAATAGGTGAAAGGAATATTATTGATTTTCCATTCTTATCTAATCATAATAATATAGTAAAATATCATCATGAAAATTTTGATGGTACAGGTTCTTATAAACTTAAGGGAGAACAAATCCCTTTATTATCTCAAATAATAGCTCTTGCAGATACTGTTGATAATATATTTCATTTTGAGAATCCTTCTATTGAAAATAGAGAAAAAATTGTCAAGTTTATAAATGACAAAACAAACACTCTATATTCACCACAGTTAGTGAAAAATTTTAATAGCTTAGCTAGCAAACCTGCCTTTTGGTTTGATTTACAATCAAATAATTTAGAAAAACTAGTATTAAATAAAACTACAGATTTTACTATGAATATTGAATTAGAAGATTTAGTTAAACTATCTTCAATCTTCAGTAGAATAATAGATTCAAACTCTTCTTTTACATCAAGACATTCGTCAGGACTAACACAAAAAGTTGAAGAAATGTGTAATTTTTATGAATATGAAAAAGAAAAAACAATGAAAATGATAATTGCTGCTAATCTTCATGACTTGGGAAAACTAGCTGTTCCAAATAAGATTTTAGATAAACAAAGTGCTTTAACAAAAAAAGAGTTTGAGATTATTAAATGTCACACTTATTATACAAGACAAGCCTTAGAAAAGATTTCTGGTTTTGAAGATATTGTTGAATGGGCTGCTAATCATCATGAAAAACTAGATGGAAATGGATATCCTTATGGTTTTGATGCAAATAGATTATGTTTTGATTCAAGATTAATGGGTTGTTTAGACATTTATCAAGCCCTAACAGAAGAAAGACCATACAGAAAAAGTATGAGTCATAAAGATACCATGAATATCTTGTTAGATCATGGGTCAAAAGGATATATCGATGAAAGAATAGTTAATGATATCAATAAGGTCTTTTCTTAAAACAATATATCAACCATAAAACTATTCACTAATTAAAATTAATTTTCCAGTCTTTGGGTCTTTATATACTTGACCTAAAGATTTAAATCCTTCTTTTGAATCTAAACTATCTTTTATATTTTTAGGTACATTTGCCAACTCTTTACCTTGGGTAATTTTTTGAGAATCTTCAACATTAAAATGTTCTTGTAAATTAGGACTAATTGCTACAAGAGCTGCTATTAAACCACAAGCAAAAACTAAAATAATATCAACAAGATTTGCTAATGGACCTAAAGGTTCATCATCTTCTTTTATAAAATGATCACTTGAAAATCTATTTTTCATATTTCTTTTCCACTTGCTCTTCCATAATTGTTAAAGCCTTGTCATACCATCTTTTTCGAAGCCTTGAAATTATAAAACCAGTCATTCCAGCTAATAAACCTAAAACAGTTGTATCAAAAGCAACAGACATAGCCGTACTTAAGATTTTAACATCACCATCACCAAGAGCTGCTAGTCCAGGACCTAATGGAATCAATGTTCCCATAAGTCCTAACATAGGAGCTAATCTTGTAATAAAATCAGCTCTTTCAATTCTTTTTTTTGCAATTGATAAAACATAAGGAATATCATTTGTTTTGATAAGTTTATTTATCTCAACAGTTCGCTCACCTATACTTATACCAACTTCATATAAACCCCAAACAACAAAAAATATTAAAGCCCACGAAACAGGTTCTAATAAAATAGCTGTGATTTGGTGCATTAATCCTACAGATATTGATGAAAACATAATTATCCTTTTACTCTTGAAAAGAAGATTGATTTAATTAGTCCTGCTAAAAGAATTAATATTGCTGCTAATATAAAATATTTTATAAATGATTCTTCATCTGATTCATTTTTAGACTCTTCTTTTATTTTTTCATTCTCTTTTGTATTTAACTCTTCTACTTTTTTTATTTCTTGTTTTTGTAGTTTTTCTTCTAAGTTAATCTCTTGAATAGTACTTGGAGTAGTTTTTAAAGCTACATTATCAAGTCTTGATTCATTAAGTATTTTTTCTAGTTTTTTTGCAGATTCTTTGTCTATCTTAGTTTTCACAAAATCATAAATAGGATGATTTGCATGAGTATGACCACTTCCTGGTATTCCATTTTTGATTATATTTTGTGTAAACTTCTGAGCTAATTCTTTTTGTGTTTTTTCATCTGCTTTCCAAAAGTCTTTTTGTATTGCAACTAACATTACTGCTAACATATTTGTTTGAACTTGAACTTGATGATTTGACGATAAAAACTCATCTAAACCTAAATCTAATTTATCATCAATATAAACAGCTTTTACATCTTCCCAAACCCAATTAGTAATAATCTCAGGACTAGTAACTTGCCATCCCCAAAGATACTCTATAAATTCACTTCCCATAGTTCGTGCACCACTATAACCTTCACTCATTAAAGGTTTGATCCATTGTGGATTTAAAAATCTTCCTCGTAACTCACTTAAAAGTGCTGTTTGAAGTGCTTCAATTTTAACATTCTTTGAATTTGAATTATCAATTACAAAAGAGTTTGGTTGTTTTCCTGTAACTGTTTCAATAGCTAAATTTAGACCTCCTAAATAATCAAAAGTATCATTATTATCAATTAAACCATATAGATTACTAGCTCGTCCTAAGTATGTGTTTTCAACATTTTTTAATTGTCTTTTATAACTATCAAGGGCAACTTGTCCTTCTAAATCTTCTGAATAAGCATATCCTACTCTTTTAATAAATACATCACCTAATTCTTTTCTATCATTCCAAGAACCTGAACGTTCAACTAATCTATTTATTCCTGCACCGTAAGAGCCAGGAGCAGTTGCAAAAACTCTATAAGATGCTTTTTTACCAACTTCTTCAAGATTCATATTAGGATTATTTTTCAATATTTCTCTTGCTTCTTCTACCCAATTTAAAGCAACAGCATTTACTTCTAAACTCTCATGTCCACCTACTTTTAATTCACCTAAAGTTGATAAAGCACTTTCTAATGATAAAGTTAAAGCTGGATATTTATTAATTATTACATCGTAAGAAGAATCAATTGCCATTAATACTGCTTTATTTAATAATGCTAATTGAGAACCATATAAATCTCTAAATAATCCAGATGATGTAAATACTACATCAACTCTACTTGTTCTTTTTTCATCTAAAGAAAGTTTTTCTAAACCTTTTAAAATTCCTCTACTATTCCAAATAGGTTTTACACCTAATAAATCAAGACCAAAAGCAACCATTGCACCTTCATCTCTTACTGTATCTGAAGCCCAAAGAATAACTGCTTCTTTTTTATGAGAGTTTTTTTCTTTTTTAGCTCTTATATCTTGTGCTAATTTAACACCTATTTCATAAGCAATAGTTGAAGGAATTAAACTACCATCTAAAGCATAGAAATTTCGTCCAGTAGGAAGTGCAGAAGCGGTTCTAATTGGGTCATTTCCTTTTCCTGCACTTACATATCCACCATTTAAAGCATTTACTAAAGATTCTAACTCTTTTTTAGGTGAAATAATTAAGTTTTGTTTTGTTTCTTGGGAAACTATAGAGTCTTTACTCATAGATTCAATCATCGTATCAATTGCTTCTGAAGTCCAATCTTGTCCAAAGGTGTGTAGTCCTAAAGGCATAAACTCTTCTTGTAAATGTGTTAAATAATGACCTACTTCATGAAGTAAAAACTCATCATCAACCTCATCAAAACCAATACCTCTAACTTGTAATTCTTCGTCCATACTCTCAATTAATTCAGCTCGTAAGTTCATTTTATCAATTGATACTTTTATTTTATTAATAGCATTCTTTCTAATATTATCATCACTTGCTGCTTCTGCACTTTCAATTAACTGTCTTAATTCTAATAAATTATCGTAAAGTTTTGTAGTTGCTAAAGGTGGAGTTAAGTGGTCAATCATAATAGCTTGACCTCTTCTTTTAGCTTGAATACCCTCACCTACTCCATCTACAATATATGGATAAATACTAGGAATTCCCTCAATAATAAGTGATGGGTAATCACTTGCACTTAGACCAACACTCTTTCGTGGAAGAAATTCATAAGTTGAATGCCGACCCACATGAATAATACCATCAGCTTTAAATTTATCTTTCATGTAGTAATAAAAAGCTAGATATTGATGAGTTGGAGGAAAAGATAAATTTGCATGAAGAAGTTCTTCATTTAACTCCCAACCACGTGGTGGTTGTGGTGCTAAAATCACATTTCCAAAAGTTACAGAAGGTACAAGAAGTTCATTATCCCAAACCATAACAACACCAGGAGCAGCACCCCAACCTCTAATACCTTCTATTTCCATTTTAATAATTGCATCTTTTAATGCAGTAGAGTTTTCTAAAGAGAACTCTTTTTCATCTTGACTTAATTTTAAAACTTTTTCATATTCATCTTCTAATTGTTTTAATAAATTAATTGACCTTTGTCTACTCTTACTTCTAACACCATCAAGTGCATGATGTAAATTAGAAATAGTTTTATGCATATAATCTTTTATTGCTTTATAAGAAGGTGCTTTATTTGAACCTTTTACTGTTTTTATATCTTCATTTAAAAAGCTTTCAATTTTTACATGAAGTGCACTTAATGGTCCAAATTTCATTTCAGCTTGAATATCTAAAGGAAGTGTTTTTAAATACGCTTCATAGTCTTCAAGAGTTACTTTTGCCACTTTTTGGCTTTGTTCTTTTAATGCTTTTTTATCATTTGGTAAGTTAACACCTTTTGCTTGTAAAAGATCTAATAACTCTTCACTAGAATTTGGCAACTCACCTACATCATAGCCTTGAGTTTTTAACTCATTTAATATTTTAAATAGTGACTTTGGAACATTCAAATTATCTGCCCCAATATTATGTCTTCCTGGAGGATGGTTATAATAAATTACTGCAATTTTTTTATCACTATTATCTTTAGTTTTTAAATTCATCCATGCTTTTGATTTTTTGATAATATTTTTAATTTCATCTTTCATTAATTTTGTATCAATGATTAAAGCACCTGTTTGTAAATCAAGTGAAGAATCATTATTCATAGCTAAGATATAAACTTGCCCTATTCCTTGAAGTTCAGGCATAGAAATACGATAATGAACAGAATTAACAGGTAAGCCTTGAGATGATAAAGAATAAGATAATGCATTTGTATCAAGAACTCTTAATGCTTTTAAAACGGGTACATTTAAGTTCTCTAAACTTTTAGTAACATCTTGTCTTGACTCACCACCACCTATTACAAAATCTTGTAAAGAGATAATTGAAAAAGCTTGTTTTGAAGAAAAACTTTTTGTTAATTCTTCTAAACTATGAACTGCTTGAAAACTTGGTTTTCCCCATGAACTTAAAATTGATACTACTTGTAATTTTGATTGTTTATAAATTTCTTCATGAACTTTCCAATCACTTGAATTATCTGCTCTATCATTATCTAAAATAAATATTACATTTGTATCATCTTTTAAATCTTTTTTTAATTCACTTATACTTTCATATGTTTTAGAAGCATTTGCATTTAAAAAATATCTTACTTGTTTTAATTCTAAAACCTTTGGCCATGTTTTTTTATCTAATGTACTATTTGATAAAAAAGAAAAAAGGTTTGAAATATTTTGACTACCTCTATTATCCCAATAAGCTCTTGCTTGTAGGTAATATGAATAGTTTCTAAACTCTTTTTGTTTTAAGTTCAGTAATTCTTGGTATGAAGATATCTCTTTATCTTTAAGTAATAGTTTTGAAGGAATAGAAGTATAATCTGCTTTTGAAATATCTTTATTCAAAGAGATTAATCGTCTATCTCCTTGAAGAGAGCTAAGAGTTTTAACACCCTCATAGTTTTTTGATAATAGTTTTTCAACTACATCACCAAAAACAGCTGCATATAAAACAATATCAGCTTTGTTTATTTCTTCTTGAATCTTTGTATTACTCATATTCAAAATTTGAGAAACAGTACGTACAGAAATCTTATCATTAGAGTTTTTCAAATAATAATTAGCACCAGAATTTAATCCTGCAGCTGACCTATCTGAAACAACAATGAAAATAGATTTACTATTTTCTTGGGCGAAAATATTTATTGAAAAAATAAACATTAGAAAAAACACTAAAAAATGTTTGAGTAGTGACATTAAACTTCCTATTAATAAAAATTAATACAAAAGTCAATTGGAGTAAAATAAGGTAAGTAAAGAATAAACTATTTCTTACTTTCAGGACACCCCGCCTGATTTGCATCGAAAACTAAAAAGGTCGGTCTCCGGACTTATTGTGTTTTACACAAATTACCGTTGCGGGGGCAGTATTGGATTTTCACCTATTTCCCATGAATTTACTGAAAAGTTATTCACCTGATTAATTATATAAATTGGATTTTATCTATATTAGGCTTAAGATTTTAAAAAGTGGTGATTATAAAAAAATAAAGTACTTAAATAATTCCCAAAAGGGGAATTATTTAAAGCATTTATGCAAATGCAGGTTCTAAGAAAGGAATAATTTGTTTTTTTCTAGAAAGACAACCATCTAACCAAACTTTTCCATCAACTAATTCAATATCAAAAGCTTTTTCAAAAACTGAGTTATCAACTGAAGCTACAAGAATTTCTGAACCTTCTTTCATAATATCAGTTAAAATTAAACAAGCTGTGTGAAGATTTTTTTCTGCTCTTAAATCTTCTAAGTCTGATTCTAAATCATCTTTAATTGAATCAAAAATAGCTAAATCAATTACTTCTAATTGTCCAATTCCAACAGCGCTTCCATGCATATCAAAAGGTTTATAATCTCTTAAGATTAATTCTCTAACAGGTACTCCATCAACTGCTGATTTTACTTTGAACATTTCCATCCCTAAAGCTGCAAAATCGTTAACACCAGCAATTGCTGCTAATTCTTTAACAATTTTCATATCAATTGGAGTACATGTTGGTGATTTGAAAATTACAGTATCAGAAAGAATCGCACATAACATAATTCCTGCAATATTAGCTGGAATTTCAACACCATGATAATCATACATTTCTTTTACAATTGTATTTGTACAACCAACAGGTCTAATCCAACACTCTAATGGAGTTGAAGTAGTAATATCTCCTAATTTATGGTGATCTACAATACCAACAACAGTAGCTTGATCAATATCAGCAGGTGCTTGACCTTTATCTGAATAATCAGTGATAAATAATTCTTCACCAGCAAATTGTGTTTTTAATAATGGTGCTTCAAAACCAAACTTATCTAAAATAAATTGTGTTTCAGGAGAAACAGGTCCTTGACGTGCAGGAATTGCTTCACGTCCAATTTTATTTAATAAATAACCTAATGAAATAGCTGAACAGATTGAATCTGAATCAGGAGTTGTATGTCCACATGTATAAATTGCCATATTATATTTTCCTATATTATATATTTTCGTGATTTTATCTAAATCTATGTTATTTTACTTTTAAACTAAAAAACTAATCTATTAATAGAGAAGTAGTTTAAAAATTAAATTTGAAATTTTAATAAAAAAATAATATTTATTTACCTATAATAGTTTAAGTACCATATTTTTATTCTTTTATATGTAAAATATACATCATTTTACAATTAATATAAGATATATATACTTTAATAACTAATATTTGAATGGATTTTCTAGATGAATAATGATGACTTAATTTTTATAGAAGAGGACAGTATTAATATAAATAATCAAAATAGCAAGTGGAAAGTTTTAATTATTGATGATGATAAAGAAGTTCATGCTGTAACAAAATTAGCACTTCATGATTTTTCATTTGATAATAGAGAATTAGATTTAATTTCAGCATACTCTGCAAAAGAAGCTAAAAATTTATTATTAGATAATTCTGATTTTGCATTTGTATTACTTGATATTGTTATGGAATCAAATGATGCAGGATTACAAGTAGTTGATTATATTAGAAATGTCTTAGGAAATAAATTAATTAGAATTATTATAAGGACAGGACAACCAGGTTATGCACCTGAACATGAGATAATTAATAAATATGATATAAATGATTATAAAGAAAAAACAGAACTTACAACTACAAAATTATATACAACTACAAGAACTGCACTTGCACAATATAAACAAATAAGTGAACTTGAAAATAAAAAAAATGAACTTTTTAATAGCTTAACAAATGACTCAATAACAAACCTCTACTCAAGATCTAAATTATATAGTGATTTAAAGAAAGTAAAAAATGGTTCATTAATACTTATTGATGTTGACTCTTTTAGTTCTATTAATAATGCATATGGCTATTTAGTTGGGGATCAAATTTTATGCAAAATTGCAAATATATTACAAGATAGTAAAGTAGATACAGAGTCAATATATAGAATAGAATCAGATAAGTTTGTTTTACTTTTTGAAAATAAAGAAGATAAGTACTTATTAGATACTGCATTAAAAATAAAATCTCGTTTAAGTTCAAAATATTTTAATATAGAGGATTTAAGACTATTTTTAAGTGTAAGTATTGGTATTTCTAATTCAACAAAAGATTTACTACCAAAAGCAGAAATTGCAGTATTTGCTTCAAGAAAAAAGCAAGATAATAAAATAGAGTTCTATTCAGAAGAATTAGCTACTATCAAGATAATAAATAACAATCTTTTATGGTCAAAAAGACTTGCAAAAGCAATTGAAGAAAAGAATATACTTACTTACTATCAACCAATAGTTGACTGTAAAACACAAATGATAGTTAAATATGAAACATTAGTACGACTAAAATATAATGATGAGATTTTCACTCCCATTCATTTTTTAGGAGCTGCTAGAAATGCTGGATTATTAACAAAAATTACAAAAATCGTATTTGAACAAGCTTGCCAAAAATTTTCTTCTAATAATTTAGAATTTTCTGTAAATATTACAAATCATGATTTAATGAATAAAAAGTTTGTAGAAAACTTACTTATACATTGTAATCAATATGATATAAATCCATCACGAATTTCTTTAGAAATTTTAGAAGAAGCTAGTATTAGCAAAAACATATATGCACAAGAAAATTTAATACAACTAAAAAAAGCTGGATTTTTACTAAGTATTGATGACTTTGGAGCTGAATATTCAAACTTTTCTCAATTAAAAGCATTAGATATAAATAGTGTAAAAATAGATGGTGCTTTTATAAAAGATATTCATAAAGATAAATATTCAGAGTATATAACTGAGGCAATTTATTTATATTCTAAAAAAATACAAGTAAAAACAATAGCAGAGTACGTTCATTCCAAAGAAGTTTTTGATAAAGTAAGTAGTATGGGTATTGATTATGCTCAAGGATATTATTTTGGTAAACCTGAAGGTGACTTAAAATAATTATGTTTAAGCTACTAATTAAAACAATCTTTTTTATAATCCTAATATCCTCAAATATTGACGCTTCAAGTTCAATAAAAATTTCTTTAATAGAAAAAATAACACAATTTATTCAATGGCCTGAAATAAAAGATAATTTTAAAATTGGTATTTACAAAAATGAAAAAATATCAAAAGATATGGAAATATTTTATAGTAATAAAAAGATTCATAACTTAGATATAAAAATATATAATATTAATAACTTTACACAAGATGAGATTGATGATTTAAATCTTATTTATTTTACAAAAGAATCTTCTGTAAATATTGACTTAATTCTAAAAAGAATAAAAAATAAACCAATTTTAATAATTACTGAATTTCCTGATGATGTATATCAGGGTATGCATTTAGGTATCTATTATAAAGAAAAAAGAATTAAATTTATAATAAATCAAGAATCTTTAGAAAATGCTAATTTAAAAGCAAGTTATAAAATATTAAAACTTGCAAAAATCGTAAAGGATAAGAAGTAATTATGAAAATAATAAGCTTATCTATACGAAGTCAATTAGTAATTACTTTTATCATCATATTCTCATTCATTGTCTTTATAGTTACATATTTTAATTTCTCTTCAAGTATTGAACAAAAGAAGGATAGTTTTTTACAAAACTCTCTAATTGAAGCCAATTTACTAGCAGAATTTAGTGTTACCCCTTTAATCTTCAATGATATAGAAGGGGCAGAAGAAACACTAAATAAACTAAATAAAGATCATAATATATTAAGAGTTATAATTTTTGATAATGATAAAAATATATTTGCACAATATAATCCTTCTAAAAAGCAAAGTGAAATAAATCCAGAATTTAAAGAATATTACTTTGATAATATGAATAAGGATTTTTTAAATTTTGGTACATTAAAAATAACTATAGCACTTAAACATCAAGGAAATATTTATGGAACTTTATATATTGAAAAATCTACAAAAATTATCACTACTATATTAAAAAAAGTTTTTAATGATATTATATTTTTTACAATTATATTATTAATAATAACATATGGGGTTTCAATTCTTTTAAGTGATTATTTATTAAAACCAATTCTTCATCTTGCAAAAACTTCAGAAGAAATTGCAAAAACTAGAAATTATAAAATAAGAGTAAGTCATGATTCAAAAAATGAAATTGGTTCTTTATATAAAGCATATAATTCACTTCTTATGGATATGGAAAAATCAACAGTAAATTTAGAGAACCAAGTATCATACAGAACTAATGAATTAAATAAAAAAAGAGAACTATTAGAGAAGAGTTTAAAAGAGTTAAAAGAGGCTCAAGAACAATTAATTCAATCAGAAAAGATGTCAGCCCTAGGTAATCTAGTAAGTGGAATAGCCCATGAAGTTAATACTCCATTAGGAAATGCAATAACAAGTAGTTCTATAATAAAAAAAGAATCAAACTATTTGCTACAAGACTTGAAAAATGGAACATTAAAACGATCTGTTATGGAATCAAGGCTAAAGGTATTAAATGATAGTTCATCTTTACTAATAAAGAGTTTACATTATTCATCTGAGTTAATAAAAAGTTTTAAACAAATTTCTGTAGATCAAGTAACAAATGATGTTAGAGAATTTAATATTAAAAATTATATTGAAGAAATATTCCTAACTAATAATAATAAATTAAAAACAATACCTGTAGAAATTATAATTAAAAATGAAGATGATAATTTATTAATTAAAACATCACCAGGAGTTATTGCCCAAATATTTAATAACCTAATACAAAATTCAATAATTCATGGTTTTAGCGATTTTAGAACTAATGCAAAAATAAATGTAATGATTACAATAGAGGAAGATATGATTAAGATAGTTTATGAAGATAACGGAAAAGGTATTGATTTAAGTATAAAAGAAAAGATATTTGAACCATTTATCACAACAAAAAGAAATGCAGGTGGAACGGGACTTGGATTAAATATTGTTTATAATCTTATTTATCAAAAATTAAAAGGCTCTCTTACATTTAAAAGTGAAGAGAACATAAGTACACAGTTTATTATTAAAATACCTAGAACATACTCTTATGAGGAGAAAATATGAAAATTATATTAAGTACACTATTGCTTGCAAATGTACTATATGCAAACCAAAGTAATTTAGACTCTTTAGATGACTTATCACTTGAAGAGTTAATGAATATAAAAATATATTCAGCAACAAAGAGTTATCAAAGAATAGAAGAAATTCCTGCAAATATTACAGTAATTACAAGAAAAGAGATTGAAAAATATAATTATTCAACACTTGAGGAGTTATTAAAACATATTCCAGGATTATTTATAGTTGATGATACTGAGCATTTCCAAATAGGTTCTAGAGGAAGTTTAGGGTCCTCTTTTAAATTAATGATTAACAACAATACAATAACACCGCTTAGGATTCCAAGAGGTGGAACATCAAATAGAAACTTTTTTGCAACTCCTATTGAAGCAATTGATAGGATTGAGATTATAAAAGGACCACAAGCCGTTACTTATGGAAGTAACTCAATGTATGGTTCTATTAATATAATAACTAATGATTTTAATGAAAAAAATATAGTTTCACTTTCAAAAGGTAATAATGGACAAGAAAAAGTATTTGCAAGAGTAAATCATAAAAATGAAGATGGTGGATTTACATTAAATACTAGTTTTTATCAAACAGATGGAATTGATGGTGATTTAGAAGATGCTTTTGATTCAAGTTATTATAGTTCAAGACCATCAAGTGCTGTAGAAAATTTAAAAGGTTTACTTGAAAATAAATATAAAACTTTAGATTTTTCACATAGATATAAAAACTTAACTACTGATATTAATATCTCTGAAACAAATTATGGGATATATATAGAACCAACATATAGAAATGGAAATGAAGTAGAACAAGTAGAGAAATCTTTAGCACTTACATATGAAGATGAATTAAGTGAGAACTTAAGTTATAAAGCTAACTTTATTACATCTCAAAAGAGTTATGATATAGATGATTTTAATATATTAGAAGATGAAAATGCCACTGTAAATAATCATAATAAAGTAAAAAGAAACCAATTTGATATACATTTAAACTATATTGTAAATGATAAAACAAAATTTTTGATAGGTTCAAGTTATGAAGATATCGATTATAATTTAAATGCCACACTAAATACAATTGCAAATGAAAGAAATTATACTTATTCAAGTTATGATTTGTATTCTAAACTACAGTATAAGTTTTCTGATAAATTTGAATTTAATAGTGGAATAAGATATACAAAAAGAAATGATTTTCTTATGACTTTTAAACAAGATAATGATTTAAGTGATACAGAATTTGATCAAATAATTACTGGAAATATAGATAGTAAAGCAGATTATTTACCTGAATTCAGTGCCATTTATCATATAAATTCAAATAATCACTTAAAGTTTTTATATGGAAAAGCAAATCAGCTTACCTACTCTAGTATAGATAAATTTGAAGAGATAAATAGTAGTGAGATAAACTATATATATCTATCAAAAAAATATCAAATCAACTCTTCCATTTTTTATAATGAAGCTAAAAATATCAGTTTATTTACTCAAAATGGTTCAAGTCTTCCAACCTCTGCTATTGGCAATAAGTTTACAAAAGGTTTTGAATTTGCAGTAACATATAAACCAAACTATAACTTTGAAACATCATCAAGTATTACCTTACAAGATACAAAAAATCAAACAAGTGATGGTTCAACAAACTATGATCCAGATTTTTCACCTAAAGTTTTAGGAAAAATACAAATGTCATACTTAAAAGATAAGACAAGATACTCTTTATTACTTAACTATATAAGTTCTATGAAAGCCCCAATTATCAATGGAACATCAACTAGATACGGGAAAAATAGTAATGCTAATATAAATGTAACAACAAATATAAATCATCATTTTAATAAAAATACATCATTAAATTTAAATATTACAAATTTACTAGATAGAGACAATAGAATACCAGCAGGTTCAACATTAACTAGTTTTAAAAATGGAGCTTTTACAAAAGGCAGAGAGTTTTTAGTAACTTTTAAATATAAGTTTTAAAAATAGAGATAAGAAAACTTATCTCTAAATATTAAAATCCACCCCAACCAAAAAAAGCAGACATATCTAAAATACTACTCGCAGCAGATTGTAAAGCTAAAATTAATTCATTCATTGTATAACCCTTTTCGTAAATTTGTATTATTATATATCTGTAAGTATTAATTACTCCTTAACTGTTGGACTAAATAATTATTGTGACTAATATTTAATTTTCTGATATACTTAAGAATACAAAAGGATATAACATGATTAGCAAAAATTTACAAGAAGCATTAATAGAACAATTAAACAAAGAGTTTCAATCAGCATATATTTATTTAGGAATGAGTGCATACTGTTCAAAAGAAGGTTTTAATGGTGCATCATCTTGGTTTTTAATTCAATATCAAGAAGAAGTTTCTCATGGTATGAAATTTTTTAAATATCTTGAAGATCAAGATGTTTGTATTAAACTTCCAGAGCTTAAAGCATCAAAGGTTGAATATAAATCATTATTGGATGTATTTAAAAAATCATTAGCACATGAACAAACAATGACTAAGAACTTAAATAACTTATCTGACTTAGCAATGAAAGATAAAGACCATGCTACATATAACTTACTACAATGGTATGTAACAGAACAAGTAGAAGAAGAAGCTACGGTATCAGAAATTATTGACCATATCAAACTTGTGGGAGATAATGGTTTTGGATTATACACAATTGATAAAGAACTAGCTTCTAGAACTTTTATTGATCCAACTGTAGCATAACAACAAAAAAAGTTATTTTACATAAAAAAATACTAAAAAGATACTGTTTAAGTACTCTTTTATTATATAATAAATTATTAAAAGAATAGGAGTACTAAATGTATAGAGTTATGTATATGAGTAGTGCTAGAATGTCAAGTGCAATCCAAAAATGCACCAATATGCAGTGCAAAAGTGCACCACTTAGTAACACCTATTTATTAGAAATATCTAATAATCCAGCTTCT
>NYWO01000101.1 GCA_002685075.1 Arcobacter sp. | reverse complement strand
TGCTGCTAGTGAAGTTGCTATTGGATTAGGTCTTTTAATTCTTTGGTATAAAAGAACAGGTTCTATTAACTTAGATGATATTGCTAAGATGAAGGGGTAATAATGGAAAAATACGTATATATCGCACTTTTTGCTCCACTAGTTGGCTCTTTAGTTGCAGCTTTATTTTCTATGAGAGGAAAAATAGAGTTTACAGGATGGTTTACATCATTTATGTTAGCTGTTTCTATGTTTGCTTCTTTAAATCTTTTAGTTCATATTTATTCAACAGATACTGTTATAAATTTAACACTTTTTGAATGGATAAAAACTGGTAGTTTAGATATTCCTTTTGGATTTGTTGTTGATCATGTTAGTGTAATTATGATGAGTGTAGTTACTGTTGTTTCTACAATGGTACATATTCACTCTATTGGTTATATGGAAAATGATGATGGCTTTAATAGATATTTTTCTTACCTTTCAGCATTTGTATTCTCAATGCTTGTTCTTGTAATGAGTGATAACTTTGCTGTTTTATTTATTGGATGGGAAGGTGTTGGAGTTTGTTCATGGCTATTAATTGGATTCTGGTATAAAAAAGAATCTGCATCGTGGGCTGCTAATGAAGCATTTATTATGAATAGAGTTGGGGATTTAGGTCTATTGCTTGCTATGTTCTTAATTTACTGGAACTTAGGTTCTCTTCAATATTCACATGTATTTGAAACTATAGGAACATTAGAAACAAGTACAATTGCTTGGATTGGTATTTTATTATTTGTGGGAGCTATGGGTAAATCTGCACAGTTCCCATTACATACATGGCTTGCAGATGCAATGGAAGGACCAACTCCAGTTTCTGCATTAATCCATGCTGCAACTATGGTAACAGCTGGTGTTTATTTAGTTGTAAGATCAAATGAATTATATGCATTAGTTCCAGAAGTTGGATATGCTATCGCTTGTCTTGGTGCATTTGTTGCAATATTTGCAGCATCAATGGCACTTGTTCATAATGATATGAAAAGAATTATTGCTTATTCAACACTATCTCAATTAGGATATATGTTTGTAGCAGCTGGTCTTGGTGCTTATTGGGTTGCCTTATTCCATCTTGTAACTCATGCCTTTTTTAAATCAGTATTATTCTTAGGTGCTGGTAATGTTATGCATGCTATGAATGATGAACTAGATATTAGAAAAATGGGTGGTTTACATAATAAAATGAAGTCTACTTCAATTATTATGACAATTGCATCTGTTGCACTTGCTGGTATTTTCCCACTTGCAGGTTTCTTCTCAAAAGATAAAATTTTAGAAGCCGCATTTAATGGAGATGCTTATTTCTTATGGCTTATATTATGGATAACTGCTGGTTTAACAGCATTCTATTCATTTAGATTAGTGATGAAAGTTTTCCATGGAGAACAAAATTATTCAAATGAAGACTTCCATCCTCATGAAGCAAAACCTTTTGTAATTGCAGCAATGATTCCATTAGCTATTTTAGCAGTAATTGCTGGATGGTTTGAACATTCATTTGTAGATTTTGCTACAAAAACTTTACCAACATGGGAAGCTAGTAATACTGCTTCCTCTACAGTTTGGATTCTAATTATTGTAACAAGTGCTGTTGCAATTGCTGGTATAGTTTATGCAGTTGTTAAGTATAGAAATGGTGGGTTTAGTAAAGATTGGGAAGAAAAAGGTATTTATAAACTTTTATCTAACCAATATTATATTCCACATTTTTATGAAAACTATATTACAAAACCATATCATCAACTTTCAGTTTGGGTATTTGAGGTTATTGAAATAAAACTGATTGATAATACAATTGAAGGTATTGCAAGACTGATTAATAGAGCAGGTGGAAAAGCAAGAGTTATTCAATCAGGTAATTTATCATCATCATTAAGACTTATGGTTTTAGGATTAATCTTAGGATTAGTTTTAGCTTTAGTGTTATCGTTATTTGGAGGAGTTAAGTAATGGAAAATATCTTATCTATGCTGATATTTTTTCCAGCAGTAGCTGCTACTGTAGGATTTATGATTCACAAAGATTCTATGAGACAGTTTGGAGTTGTAGTTACTATCGTTGAGTTTGTATTAGCTCTTTTATTATGGTATCACTTTGATAGTCAAGTTGCTCAAATGCAGTTTGTTCAAACATTGCCATTAATTAGTTCGTATGGAATTAATTATGTAGTTGGAGTTGATGGTGTGTCATTATTCTTAGTTATTATGATTACTTTTATGACTATGATTGCAGTAATTGGACTTACAGAGAAAAAAGCAGTTAAAAACTTAATTATTACAATTCTTTACCTAGAAATGACAATGGTAGGAGTATTTGTATCTTTAGATTTAATTATGTTCTATATTTTCTGGGAACTAACACTTATTCCAATGTTTTATATTATTGGTTTTTGGGGAGCAGAAAGAAGATTTCATGCCGCTATTAAATTTTTCTTATATACATTTATAGGTTCATTAATCATGCTTATTGGTATGTTATATTTTGGATATATTTACCACGAAACAACAGGTGTTTGGAGTTTTAATTTACTTGATTGGTACAGTGTTGTTTTACCATTTGATGTTCAATTATGGCTATTTATTGCATTTTTCTTTGGATTTGCAGTAAAAGTACCAATGTTTCCATTCCATACTTGGTTACCACTTGCTCATAGTCAGGCACCAACTATTGGGTCTATTGTATTAGCTGCAGTATTATTAAAAATGGAAACATATGGATTTATTAGATTTTCACTTCCATTATTTCCTGATGCGAGTGTTTACTTTATGCCATTTATGGCAACCTTAGGGATTATTGCAATTATTTATACTGCAATGGTAGCTTACGCACAAGAAGATATGAAGCAAATGATTGCTTACTCTTCAATTTCACATATGGGTGTAATTATTCTTGGAGTATTTGCTTTAAATACTGAAGGTATTTCAGGAGCAGTATTCTTAATGATTGGGCATGGAGTTGTTTCAGGAGCACTGTTTATGAGTGTAGGAGTTTTATACGATAGAAGAAAAACAAAGATGATAAAAGAGTTTGGTGGATTAGCAAAAAATATGCCAATGTTCGCACTTGTATATGGGATTGTTTTAATGGCTTCTATTGGATTACCTTTAACCGTTGGATTTGTAGGAGAGTTTTTATCTCTTCTTGGATTCTTTAAAGTTTCACCTCTTTTAACATTTGTAGCATCTCTTACAATTGTATTAAGTGCAGTTTATATGTTAGCAATGTATAAAAGAACATTTTTTGGTGAACTAATCAAAGATGAAAATAAAGCCATGAAAGATATTCATGGACGTGAACTTATCGCTTTAGGATCACTTGTATTTTTAATTATATCTTTAGGCGTTTATCCAAAAGTTATTTTAGAGCCATTAAATGTTTCTGTTGAAAAGGTCGTAAAAATTATGGATGTGAAATCTGTAGATGAGAAAACAAAAGAAAGACTTCGTTCTTTAAATTCAATTGGGGAGGTTAAATAATGGAACCTATTTCAATTAATATTGAGTCTTTAAATTTAGGTACTCTAGCGCCAATGTTTATTACAATAATTGGTGCTATTAGTATTTTATTAACAGATCTTTTTAATAAAGAAAAGCATAAATCATTATATGTAATTTTAGTTGTACTATTTTTAGTATTTGATTTATTTACGCTTCTTGCACATACAGGTAATCCTAGTGGTATGTTTGATTTAATGCATCTTGATGGAATAGCAATATTATCTCAATGTATTATTATTGGTGGTGCGATACTTTTTGTATTATTATCTTTATCAAAGTTAAGATTCCAAGAGTTTAGATACGCAGAATTCTTTGCTCTTTATTTATTTACAATTGCTGGTTTCCAGTTTATGGTAAGTTCTGATTCTTTAATATTAATCTTTATTGGTTTAGAGACTGCATCATTATCTTTATATACAATGATTGCAATGCATAATAGAATGACATCAATTGAAGCTGCTGTTAAGTACTTTACTATGGGAGCACTAGCAGCAGCGTTCTTTGCTTTTGGTGCTATGATTTTCTATGGATTAACAGGTTCTTTAGACTTATCAGAAATTTCACAAATTATTGTTCAAGAAAACTTCTTATCAAGTGAAAACTATGCAAACTATGTATTTATATTAACAGGTTTTGTATTTATGTTTGCAGCACTTGGATTTAAATTATCTTTATTTCCATATCATGTATGGGTTCCAGATGTTTATAGAGGTTCAAGTTCAGCGATGGCAGGGTTTTTATCAGTAGTTCCTAAAATGGCAGGGTTTGTTGTAGCAATTAGATTTTTTGAAGTGTTTATTGCAAGTGATGATATTATTATCAAAACGATGCTTTATACGACAATAGTTTTAACAATTACTATTCCAAATTTAATAGCTTTACATCAAACAGATATTAAAAGAATGCTTGCTTATTCTTCAATATCAAATGCAGGTATGGCAATGGCTGCGGTTTATATCGGAACAACACAAGCAACTACAGCATTATTTTTATATTGGATATTATTTACAATAACTAACTTTGGTGCCTTTGGTATGTTATGGTTAAATAGAGGAAAAGAACAAAAGGATTATGAATCACCATATACTTTTGAGAAATATTCAGGATTAGTTCAAATTTCACCATTTGCAGCCTCTATTCTAGCTATGTTCCTTTTTGCTCTAACAGGACTTCCTCCCTTTGCACTATTTTGGGGAAAAATGTATTTAGTAGCAAGTGCTGTAAATGCAGGTCAAATTGCACTTGCTGTAATTATTGTATTAAACTCAGCAATTGCTGCTTATTACTACTTAAGACCTATTTCGTATATGTTCTTAAAAGACCCAATTGAAGGTGCAAATAAAAAGTTTATGCAAAATGCATCAACACCAATGAAATCAGTAATTGGTATTTGTGTATTCCTTGCAATTATTTCAGTATTAACTATTGAGCCATTACTTCAAGTTATCACATACTACGTTACTAGCGCAGGGTTTTAGATAGATATTCTAAGCATTTAAAAATAAATGATTAAATGCTTGGAATTATTGTAAAATCTGTTTATAAGAAAAATATTCTTTATATTAATACTTTCTTTTTCAACTCTCTTTTCTACTTCTTTAACCTTAATACAAAATGATATAGGTTTTACAATTACAAATGCAATTATTGAATTAAAGTACATAAAAATAAGGAATAAAATGAAAAGTTTCACCTGTTGATCCTATTGCAGGTAATTCAAACTCTGCTATGGCAAAGTCAGTTGAATCAGATTTTACAAGTGGTTTCTTAGATACTGCAACAAAAAGAAAAGTTTCATCAGCTAGTACAAAAAATGGAAATACTATATCTATATCTCCGACATATAAGTCATTAGAAGTAGATGATAAGAGTAGTTCAAGTTATTCTTTGCCTATTTCTTACTCTTTTGTTTCTGATGAAAATATTGATAGAAAATTTTCAATTTCTCTTCCTATCTCATACACAGAAGTTGAAGGTGCTACAAGTTATAGTCTTGGTTTAGGTTTTTCTTATTCTTTACCAATAAATGATAGTTGGATAGTAACTCCAGCACTTAGCTATACAATAGCAGTTTCTGCTGACCTTGCAACTTTAGCTCAATTAGGAGGAACTTCTGTTACAAGTAGTTATACATATGAATTACCTAATAAGCATAGAATCAGTATGGGTAATATGGTTGGTTATTATACAACACTAAAATTCTATAATGGAGATTATGCTTACGATCCAGGGATAACTAACACTGTATTTAGAAATGCTTTAATGTATTCATTAGATACAAACAATATAGTTGATAATACATCTGTTGATATATATGCAATTAATACTAAATATACTGGAACAGAACTTTATAATGATAGTTATAATGAATTTGGATTTAGTTTTGGATACAACAAAGTGAATATAAATATTTTATCAGAAACTGAAAAATATGCTTATAAAAAAGATTTAAAACTAGGTCTTAGTTACTTAACTTCAGATAAAGAAAAAGGAATCAAAATTAATTTTGGTTTTACTTTTTAATAAAATATCTCAATATACAAAAAGAAGAAAAACTTCTTTTTGTATTCTCGAATTAAAATAATAAACTCATCTATAACCAAAAAATAAACCACAACCTGATACAATCACACTAATAAATTTTAAGGACTGCTTTTGAAAACTATAAGTGTTGCACATTCACCGGATGCTGATGATATATTTATGTATTATGCGATTAAATTTGGTTGGGTAACTCCTACTGATGCTAAATTTACTAATATTGCTGATGATATTGAAACATTAAACCAAGCTACTTTAAAAAGCGAATACGATATTTGTGCTATCTCTTTTGCTCTTTATCCTTTTGTTAAAGATGATTATGCTTTACTAAAGACAGCAGTTTCTTTTGGTGAAGGCTATGGACCAAAGCTTATAAAGAAAAAAGGTACTAGACTTAAAAAGAATTTTAAAGTTGCTCTTAGTGGTGAGTTCACTACAAATGGTCTTTTATTTAAAATAGCATATCCAAATGCAAGAATTACATATATGAATTTCTTAGAAATAGAACAAGCAGTTATTGATGGTACTGTTGATGCTGGTGTTTTAATACATGAATCAATTTTAAATTTTAGTGAAGAACTTGAAGTTGAACGTGAATTATGGGATGTATGGGTTGAGTTAAGTGGCGGAGATTTACCATTACCCCTTGGTGGAATGTGTATAAGACGTTCAATTCCACTTCATAGTGCGATTGATTATGAAAATACACTGATTAAAGCAGTGGATGTAGCAAATAAAAATAGAAAAGTATTAGCTCCTATGTTACTTGATAAAGGTTTAATTCGTGTTGATGCTAGCACTTTGGATATATACTTAGACCTTTATGCAAATGATAATTCAGTTGAACTTAGTCCTATTCAATACAAAGCTTTAGATAAGTTATTTGAATTAGGATATAAAAATGGTTTTTATGAAAACTTAGTAAAATCAGAAGATTTTTTAATTCCTAATGAATATAAAGAATTAAGAGAAAAATAAAAAATAATGGAAAATTATTTCAAAGAGTTAGACTTTTCTAGATATTCATCTATTAAAATTGGACCTAAAGCAGATGTTTTAGTAATAAATAAAATAGGTGACTATCAAGATTATCAAATATTAGGTCGTGCTAATAATGTATTAATATCTCCAAATCATCCAAAATTTGCAATTTTGGGTGAAGAGTTTGATTATATTAAAAAAGAAGGTGATTTACTTTATGTTGGATGTGCAACAACATCAGGTAAACTTCTTACCTTTACACGAAATAATGATATCGCTGATTTAGAATTTTTAGCTAAGTTACCTGGAAATATGGGTGGTTTAGTTAAGATGAACGCAGGATTAAAATCTTGGGAAGTATTTAATTATGTTCATTCTATTAAGACAAAAGATGGATATATAAAAAAAGAAGATATTGAATATTCATATAGACATACAAAAATAGATACTATAGTTTATGAAGTTGTATTTAATATCTCTTATGGATTTTCAAAAGATAAACTAAAACAATTTAATAAAATGAGAGATAATCAACCTCATGTACCAAGTGCAGGTTCGTGTTTTATTAATCCAGATGGAGATTTTGCTGGACGATTAATAGAAGCCATTGGTTTAAAAGGTTTTGAAAAAGGAGCTATGTCTTTTTCAAAAGAACATGCAAACTTTTTAGTAAATAATGGCAATGGAACATACGAAGATGCTGTGTATTTAATTGATTTAGCAAAGAGCAAAATTAAAGAGCAGTTTAATATAGATATAAAAGCAGAAGTAATAATTTATTAGTAATATCATTTAATTTATGATAGAATGCAAAAATTTAAAATAATATAAG
>NYWO01000100.1 GCA_002685075.1 Arcobacter sp. | reverse complement strand
TTAATGCCTAATTATGAAATTAAGGAAAGTCGTGAAAAATAAAGTAATCCTATTTTCTTTGGCATGTGCAACAGCACTATGTGCAGATACAATACAATCTATAGAATATAATAATTTAAATAAGATATCTCAAAAAATAGTAGATGAAACACTTGATATGAAACCAGGTGATGAAATTAATGATAGTAAGATAAACGATGCTATAAAAAACTTTTATAAATTTGGCTACTTTGATGATATAGTTGTTATTAATGATAACGGAAAATTACAATTAAATTTTAAAGAAAAACCTTCAATAGCAAATATTGATATAAAAGGTTATAAATCAAGAACAGATGACATTGAATCATTAAAAACAATGATTAAACTGAAAAAAGGTTCAATGTATACTGAAAAAAGAGTTAAAGATGCTAAAAAAATATTATTAGACCTTTTAGAAAATGATGGATATATTAACTCAGTTGTTGAAACTGAAATAGAAACTATTAATGAACACTCTTTAAAGATTACATTTAATGTAAATAAAGGTGATGAAATCATTATTAAAAAAGCAAATTACTATGGAGCTAATCATTTAGACCAAGATGATTTTGATCATGTTACAGCAAATAAAGAAAAAGAAATTGCTTCATGGTGGTTTGGACAAAATGATGGTGAAGTTAAAATTGATCAATTAAAATATGATGCAAGAAGAATAAATGAATTATATTTTGAAAAAGGATATTTAGATGCTCAAGTTAAAGAACCTTTTTTAAATATTGACTTTGCCTCAAATCAAGCAAATTTAGACTTTTTTATAAATGAAGGTACTAAATATATTACAAATAATATAAAAGTTTATGTAGATGCTTCAATTGTAGATGCAAAAGATATTTACCCAGAATTAGATTTAATTATTGGAAATACATTTAATATCAAAAAACTTAGACGTGATCAAGCTTATATTAAAACTCAAGTAGCTAACAAGGGTTATGCTTATGCTGAAGTTAAGTTTGATGTTAAAAAAGATAAAGAGAACTCAAAAGTTGATATTGTATTTAATGTAATACCAGGTAAAAAAGTTTATATTAATGATGTGAAAATTTCTGGAAACTCTAGAACTCTTGATAGAGTAATTAGAAGAGATGTATATTTAGCTCCTGGAGATTTATATAATGATACTGATTTTACTGATACAAAATCAAAATTAGGTAGATCATCTTATTTCGAAACTGTAAAAGTTGAACAAAAAAGAGTAACAGAAGATAAAATTGATATTTTAATTGAAGTAGTTGAAGCAGCAACTGGAGCTTTAACCCTTGGTGGTGGATACGGCTCTTATGATAAAATTATGATAAGTGGGTCTGTAAAAGATTCAAATGTATTTGGTTCAGGTTTAGGTGTAGGAATAAGTGCAGATTTATCAGCTAATTCAAGTGCATTCTCTGTAAACTTAACAAACCCTGCTATTAATGATAGTAAATTTAGTGGTGATATTGAAGCACATAATACAGATACTGAAATTAGTAGAACTGTATATGATTTAGATAAAAACACTAAAGGTTTCTCTATTGGTGTTGGTCGAGAGATTCTTAGAAATTTAAGAGGTGGATTAAGATATAAACTTGATTTCATAAAAGAAGAATACACATATGATGATACTTCAACAGTTCCTGATGATAATCGATTTAAAGATGCAGATTATATATCAAGTTCATTAACTCCATATTTAAGCTTTGATAATACAGATAATTATCAATTGCCAAGAGAAGGTATTAAATCTGGTACTTCACTAGAGTATGCAGGTGTTGGAGGTGATTCTAAGTATTTAAAATCAACTTCATACCTTAAGTATTTCAATAGTTTAAATGACTATGCTGAACTAGATTGGATTTTTAGATTTAGAACTAAAGTAAGTGTTTTAATTGATAATGGACAAATAAATCAAGGTGATTCATTATATTTAGGAGGTGTCAAAAGTTTAAGAGGATACTCTTCTTATGCATTCCCTTCAAATACTGATGGATATGTAACTGAACCATATAAAAGATCTTGGGCAAACTCTATTGAAATGAGTTTCCCTTTAATTCCAAATGCTAAAATGAGATGGGCATTATTCTATGATTATGGAATGATTGGTGAAGATAATTTTAGTGATATTGCAAGATCAAGTACAGGGGCAGTTTTAGAGTGGATATCTCCATTAGGACCATTACAATTAATTTTTGCAAAAGCTTTAGATGCAGAACCTGATGATGATACATCAACATTTGAATTTTCACTAGGGAGTAGTTTCTAATGGTTAAGAAAATGGATTTATTAAATAGAAGAATAACAAATGCTGAAGCATTAGATTTAATTCAAAATGCTTCATTATTAGAATTAGGTGAATTAGCTACAAAAAGAAAACTTGAATTGCACCCTGATAAAACTACATCTTTCATAGTTGATAGAAATATTAATTATACAAATGTATGTTGGGTTGATTGTAAGTTTTGTGCTTTTTTTAGACATGGACGTGATGAAGACTCTTATGTATTAAAATTTGATGAAATTGATAAAAAAATTGATGAGTTATTAGAAATTGGTGGAACACAAATCCTTTTCCAAGGTGGAGTTCATCCAAAACTAAAAATTGATTATTATGAAGAATTAGTTTCTCATATTCATACAAAATATCCTCAAATTACAATTCATGGTTTTTCTGCAATTGAGATTAAGTATATTGCAAAAGTATCAAAAATCACTATTTTAGAGGTTTTAAAAAGACTTCAAGCTAAGGGGTTAAGTTCAATTCCAGGAGCTGGAGCTGAGATTTTATCTGATAGAGTAAGAGATATTATTGCACCAAATAAAATGGATAGCCTTGATTGGATTGAAGTTCATGAATTAGCTCATTCAATTGGTATGAAAACAACAGCAACTATGATGTTTGGAACTGTTGAAACTGATGAAGAGATTATTGAGCACTGGGAATTATTAAGAGATTTACAAGATAGAACTGGTGGATTTAGAGCATTTATTATGTGGTCTTTTCAAGGGGCAAATACAACTCTCTTAAAGGAAATTCCAGATATTAAACCACAATCATCAAATAGATATTTAAGATTACTTGCTGTTTCAAGACTTTACTTAGATAATTTTATGAATATGCAAAGTTCTTGGGTAACACAAGGCTCTTACATAGGTCAATTAGCTTTAAATTTTGGAGCAAATGATTTAGGAAGTACTATGATGGAAGAAAACGTAGTTAAAGCTGCAGGAGCTTCTAATCGAATGAATCAAGAAGAGATGATTAGGTTGATTAAAGATGTTGGAGAAAAGCCAGCAAAAAGAAACACAGCTTATGAGATATTAGAGAGGTATTAAACCTTTGATTAAAAAATTTAAAAAATATTTATTTGCATTAGTAATTTTACAAGGAAGTTTAATGAGTGCTAGTATAAAGCATATAGAAATACAAGGAATTAAAGTTCCAGTAGTTTTTGAAAAACAAGATAGTTTACCAATTTTAAATTTACAACTAGTTTTTCAAAACTCTGGTTATATTCAAGATAAAGAAAAAAGTGGATTAGCTAGTTTTTCATCTAAGTTACTAAATGAAGGAACAAAAGATTTAGGCTCTACAAAGTTTGCACAAAAGTTAGAAGAGAATGCTATTTCATTACACACTTCAAATGGTTTTGAAACTTTTGTAATAGAGTTATCAAACTTAAAAGATGTATCAAAAAAATCAATTGAACTTTTAGCTAAGTTAATTAAATCACCAAACTATAGTGAAGACACTCTAGCTAAATTAAAAACTTTAAAAACTGGTGAATTAAAAAGAAAATTAAATGATTTCGATTATACAGCAAAGAATTTATTAAAAGAAAATCTTTTTAAGGGTACAGCTTTAGCAAACCCAAGTTCTGGTAGTTTAGAATCAATTGAAGATATAAAACTTAAAGACATAAAGACCTTTATTAATAATACAATCAATCTAAATAATTTAATAGTAGTAGCTGGTGGAGATTTCACCTATAAAGAATTTGCTAAATTAATTCAACCCGTACTCGATGTTTTAAAACCAGGAGTTAAAAGAGAGTTAGAAGAGATTAATTTTGTATCTAAAGATACAGAAGAAACTCTTATAAAAGAAACTCAACAAGCTTATATCTATTTTGGAAGTTCTTATAAAGTAAATGCTTCTGATGAAAATAGATATAAAGCAAAAGTTGCATCATTTATTTTAGGTGGTTCAGGTTTTGGTTCAAGATTAATGGAAGAAATTAGAGTAAAAAGAGGATTAGCTTACAGTGCTTATGGTTCTGTATCTATTAATAAATCACATTCTTTCTTTAGTGGTTATTTACAAACTAAAAATGAGACAGCAAAAGAAGCTCAAGGTTTAGTAAAAGAAATTATTCAAGAGTTTGTAAAAAAAGGTGTTACAAAAGATGAGTTAAAAGCTGCAAAAAACTTTTTAACAGGAAGTGAACCTTTAAGAAATGAAGTTTTATCACAAAGATTAAATAAGGCTTTCACTCTTTATTATAGAGGTTTAGATCAAGATTATCCAAAAAGAGAATTAGATTTAATTCAAGATTTAAAATTAGAAGATTTAAATGAATTTATAAAATCTCATAAAGAGATTAATAATTTAACATTTGCAATTGTAAGGAAATAGTTTGTTAAGATTTGCACCAAGTCCTACATCTGATATGGGGATTGAAAGTTTAAGAGTTGCTATATTTAATTACATAGTAGCTAAACAGTTAAATGAAGATTTAGTAATAAGAATTGAAGATATTGATAAAGAAAAAAATATTGAGGGAAAAGATAAAGAGATTTTAGAAATTTTAAGTCTTTTCTCAATTGATTATTTAACAGCAGCACATCAAAGTGATTCTTTAAAATATCATCAAAAAATGGCTATGCAACTTCTTACAAAAAAGAAAGCATTTTCTTGTTTTTGTGGAGATGCTAAGCTTAAAGAATTAGAAGAAGAAGCAAAGGCAAAAAATAAACCTTTTGTATATGATGGTTTTTGTGCAACATTATCTGATGAAGCTATTTTAGAAGTTAATGCACCTTTTACAGTTCGAATTAATAAACCAGAAGAAAGTATTAAATTTAATAATATTTTAAAAGGAGATTTTGATATAAGACCTGATGAAGTTGATGCTTTTAATATTTTAAAACATGATAAGACTCCAACATATGATTATGCTTGTGCAATTGATGATATGTTAATGGATATTTCATTTATAATCAGAAATGAAAAATATATATCAAATACAGCAAAACAAATACATATTAGAAACTCTTTAGGATATACAAAAGAGATTAAATATGCACATTTAGCTAATATTTCAAATATTCCAGATTTTGCATACTCTGTAAAATCTTTAATTGATAAAGGTTTCCTACCTAGTGCAATTGCAAACTATTTAGTTCTTTTAGGAAATGAAACTCCTAAAGAGATTTTTACCTTAGAAGAAGCAATACAATGGTTTAAACTTGAAAATCTTTGTAAAGAAACAATTGATTTTGATATAGAAAAGCTAAAGTTTATTAATAAAAAACATTTAGAGCAAATGGATGAAATGAGATTATCAAAGTTATTAGGTTTTGCTGATTTAGATATTGGGAAACTTGCTAAGCTTTACTTAGAAGAAGTTTCTACATTAAAAGAGTTAAAATCTAGAATAAACTCTATTTTTGAAGAAAAGACTACTTGTAAAGGTTTTGAAAATGAGTTTACAAAGATAAAAACATGTTTACAAGATGCTTCATATTATGATGATTTTAATGAGTTAAGTAAATATATTACAAAAGAAACTGGATTAAAAGATGAATCTTTAACTAAACCTTTAAGATATCTTTTAACAGGAGAACAAACTGGACCTGATATTTCAAATATCTATGTATTAATTAAAAACTATTTAGGAGAAATTGTAAAATGATAGATGCTTTCACTACTTCAGTACTTACTGTAGTTTTAACAATAATATCTTTATATAAATGGGTTATTATAATCTCAGCTCTTTTAACATGGGTTAGACCAGATCCTAATAATCCTATTGTACAGATGTTATATAGATTAACAGAACCAGCTTATGCTATGGTGCGAAAATATATTCCTACAATTTTTGGTGGGATGGATTTAGCTCCATTAATCTTAATTTTTGGATTAATGTTCTTAGAGATTTTCTTAAAAAATTTATTCTTTTAGTAGAATATTATGAAAAAAATAATAGCTTCTTTAGTTTGCGTTATAGCTTTAAATCTTAACGTAAATGCAGAAGCTGTTAATATCACAGATAAGGGTTTTAAAGTCACTCTTGATTGGCTTGATGAAAAACCTCAATCTTATGCAAAAGACTTCTTTATTATTCAATACCTAAATCAAAAAAATATTAGCGAAGAAGATGCCCAAAAAGCTTATGATATGTCTAAAGCTAAAACAGGACGAGTTAAAAAAGTCTTTACTAAAAGATTTTCTAAAATTCCAAATAAAGACTTAAGATGTTATAGAGCAAAACCAAAAGAGTTACTAAATGAAGACTCTAGATGTATTGCTTTAGGTTTAAGTATTTTTGATGCAACTACAATGTCAAAAGAAAATTTAAAAATTGCAATTGACAAAATTAAAGACTACCCTACTTTAGCAAATGATTTAAAAGTATTTGCTTCAGATAATCCTTTTAATGCTCTAATTAATACAAATACAAGTAGATTTTATAGACTGTTTTTTAATGTAGGTAATAGTTTTCGTAAAGATATTATAAACAATATACTACCTGAGAGTTTTATTGATAAATTATCTAATGAAGATATTTTTAATAGATTTATAGCTTATGTTGTACATCGTGATGGTTTTGAGAAATTACAAAAATCTTTATTCAATATAAAAAACAATAATAAAATTACAAATCAAACTTTTTTTTCATTAGCTTTAAATGCAATTAATCACAAAGAAGAAGCGGTTGCTTTAAACTATTTAAATAAAGCATATAGTAAATCTTATTTTCAATCAGATAAAGACAGAGCTCTTTTTTGGATTTATTTATTAACACAAAATAAGACTTTCTTAGATCAAACTGGACAAAGTTGGGATAATAACTTGTATTCTTTATATGCAAAAGAGTTATTAGATATAGAAGTTGAAAACATATATTATGATATTGATATTCCAAATACATTAAGTTCATATAATACATTAGATCAGTTTGAGTGGATAGAAGTTGAAAAAGATACTAAGAAAAATCTTGATGATGAGAAACTTGCAAAATATACAAAACTATTTACAGACGCTTCAACATTACCTCATTATGCTTATGTTTTAGAAAGACATTCTAAATATAGAAAGTCATATTATATAAAACCTTTTAGAAATGTCATGAAAAACTATGATATTAATAGACAAGTTTTAATGTATGCAATAGGAAGACAAGAAAGTAGATTTATCCCCTCTGCAGTATCATTTGCAACTGCACAAGGTGTAATGCAAATTATGCCATTTTTATCAGAACAATTAGCAAAAGATTTAAAAGAACCATACAATATATATGAGCAATTTTTACCAGAAATAAATCTTAGATTTGCAAATAAACATCTTAATACTTTAGAAAAACAGTTTGATAAAAACCCTTTATTTATAGCATATGCGTATAATGGAGGTCCTGGTTACACTAGAAAACAGTTTAAACGTGGTTTGTTTAAAAATAAAAATAGATTTGAACCTTTTATGAGTATGGAACAAATCTCATACGAAGAAACTAGAAAATATGGGAAAAAAGTTTTATCTAACTATTATATTTATAATAATCATTTAAATAAAGAAAATAAAGTAACTTTATCTTCTATTTTTCAAACTCTAATTTGGCCGAATTAGAGTTTTTATCATTTAAACTAAGAGTTAGGTTATAACTATTTTTTACTTTTTCAAACTTTACAAGATAATATTTACCCCAAGTATTTTTTGATAATATATCCTTAAATCTTTCATCATTTATAGAAAGTTCTTCTATTGATTTAGGTTTTTGTTCATTTAATTTAAAGAAATAATTATTTTCATTTATATCTTGTGTTGCTGAATCAACAAAATATATAGATGTTACAAATACTTCATCTTTTGATTCAAATTCTTTAATATCCGTATTATTTAGGTATGTTCCCCATAAAAGAACTTTTTGCTCTTTATTTATAATTACATCAGCTTTTTTAGTATATTGCATAGCTTTAGCTTCAACTTCGCTTTTGTCAAAATACTTTAATGCAGTAGTTGATGAACATCCTATTAACATACTTGATACTATGGCTAAAGATAAAGTTTTGTACATATATTCCCTTTTCATTTTATAATTTACTATTTTAATTTTTCTGCTAGAAGTTGATTTACAACCTTAGGATTTGCCTTACCACTAGTGCTTTTTAATACTTGACCAACAAAGAAACCTAAAAGTTTTTTATTTCCTGCTTTAAATTTTTCTACATTATCAGGATTTTTTGTAATTACTTCATCAATTATAGTTCCAATAATAGCAGGGTCACTTATTTGTACAAGGCCTTTATCTTCAACAATCTTTTCTGGGTTTTCTCCGCTTTGTGCCATTTGCTCAAATACTTGCTTTGTAATTTTACTTGAAATTGTACCTTCATCAAGAATTTTAATAAGCTTTGTTATTTGTTCTGCTGTAAATTTAAGTTGATTTATCTCTTTGTCTTTTAATTCTCTAGCAACTTCCGTAACAATTATATTTGCTAAACTAATAGGACTATTTAAAGTAGACAAACACTCTTGATAAAAACTTGAAAGTTTTTCATCTCGTGCAAGTATATTTGAAACTTCAGCATTTAATCCAAGTTCATTAGAATACTTTTCAAATAATACTTTTTCTTTTCCACTCATAGCTGTAACTTCTCCAACTACTTGTTCATTCTTTGCTTGTTTTTTTATTTCAGATTTTACATTATTCTTTGATTTTGATTCTTCTTTTTTTGTTTTTTTACCCCAAGAATCTTTAAGCCCAACAATTTTATTAAATACAGGTTTTTCATCTCTATAATCAATAGGATCAGCGTAAAAATATCCTTGTCTTTCAAATTGAAATCTTTCATCTATTTTTTCTTCTATAACAGCTGGTTCAATAAGTGCATTTTTTATAATTTTTAAAGAATCAGGATTTAAGTCCTCTATTCCCTCTGGTGCTTCATTTTTAAATAGTCTATCATAAAGTCTAACTTCAACTTGTCTTGCGTCTTTAGAACTAAGCCACTGAATTGCACTTTTTACTTTAATTCCACTAGTATCACTTCCACTTTTTGAATCTGGATAATATTCTGCTTTAATTTCTGTTATATTTCCATTTTCATCTTTTATAACTTCTTTACAAGAGATTATATATCCATGTCTTAGACGTACAGCTTGTGTAGGAGTTAAACGGAAATATCCTTTCTCAGGATTTTCTAAAAAATCATCTCTTTCTATATAAATCTCTTTTGAAAAAGGTACTTTTCTTGTTCCTTCTTTTGGAACATCATGAGGATAATATGAGGCATCAAGCTCTTCACTACCTTCATAGTTTTCTATTGTAACTTTTAGTGGATCTAAAACACACATAACTCGTGGTACTTTTTTATTTAAATCATCTCTAATAGAAAACTCAAGTTGTGCAACATCAACCATTGAATTAGCTTTTGCAACCCCAATTTGGTCACAGAAGTTTAAAATAGACTCTTTTGTATAACCCTTTCTTTTATATCCAGCAATTGTAGGCATTCTAGGATCATCCCAACCATCAACATGTTTACCTTCAACTAATTCTAAAAGTTTTCTTTTACTCATAACTGTATAGTTTATTCCAAGTCTTGCGAATTCATGTTGATATGGACGTGGTAATTCTAGTTTTAATGTATCTAATACCCAATTATAAATATCACGGTTATTTTCAAATTCTAAAGTACAAATAGAGTGTGAAACTCCTTCAATATAATCAGATAAACAATGAGCAAAATCATACATTGGATAAATACACCATTTATCACCTGCTCTAAAATGATGTGCATGTCTAATTCTATATAAAAGTGGATCTCTTAATTTCATATTAGCAGCGCCCATATCTATTTTTGCTCTTAATACATGTTCTCCGTCTTTAAATTCGCCATTTTTCATTTTTTCAAAAAGGTCTAAATTTTCTTCAATAGTTCTATTAGCAAATTCACTTCGTACTCCTGCTTGAGTAACGGTCCCTCTATTTTCTCTCATTTGTTCTTCATTTACACTATCAACATAAGCCTTATCCATTTTAATAAGTTCAATTGCATAATCATATATTTTATCAAAATAATCAGAAGTAAAACGTACATTTTCTCCCCAGTTAAAACCTAACCATTGAACAGCATCTTTTAGGGCTTCAACATATTTTGTATCTTCTTTTGTTGGATTTGTATCATCCATTCTTAGGTTACAATGACCATTAAAATCAGATGCAATACCAAAATTTATACAAATAGATTTAGCATGTCCTATATGTGGGAAGCCATTTGGCTCAGGTGGAAACCTAGTGATAACTTTTTTATATTTACCAGATTTTAAATCCTCATTTACTATTGCATGTAAAAAATCTTTATTTTCACTCATTATTATTAAACCTTTTGATTTTGAAACTTTTATAAGAGTTATATTTTAGCAAATTAGAGCTTATAAAATCTATGATTTGGGTATTGTAATAATAAAATATATCACCTATATAAATATACTTTAACCATCATTTAGATAAAATCCGTTTTATGAACAAAAAAAGATTAGTAGTGGCCTTCTCTGGACCCTCAAACAGTGGAAAAACAACAGCAATAGTTAAAGTATCAAATATACTTCAAGATAGAGGTTTTAAAGTTTGTATCATTAAACATGATCCAAAAGATAAAGCTATGTTTGATAGACCGGGAAAAGATTCGTTTAAATTTGGAGAAACAGGTGCAGATGTTGCAGTTGTGAGTCCTAATAAAACTACTTTATTAAAAAAACAAACTTCAACAATTGATGAAATGATTGAGTTATTTGATGATTTTGATTATTTATTAGTTGAGGGTTTAAAAACACTAGATTTACCTAGAATTTCTATTTTTAGAAATAGTTTAAATGAAGATTACTTTAAAGTAACAGATGCAATAGCTAGTGATGACACTATTAATGACGGTGATATCCCATCAGGAATTGATAAGTTAAACCTAAACTCTCCAGAAGATATGATTATCTGGATTGATAAAAACGCAAAGAGAGTATAAATATGCAAGATATAATTAAAGCAATAGAAGAAGCAAGTATTAA
>NYWO01000099.1 GCA_002685075.1 Arcobacter sp. | reverse complement strand
TATGTCAAAAGTTACAACTATTATTGATATTGGGTCTAACTCAATGCGTATGGTTGTACTACAAAAAAGTAGTAGATTCGCATTTAACTTAATAAATGAAACAAAAAGTAGAGTAAAAATTTCTGAAGGCTGTTATGAGAATAATGGAAATCTTCAAGAGGTTCCTATGCAACGTGCTTACGAGTCTATGAAATCTTTTTTAAATATATCTAAATCCCTAAAATCAAGAAAAGTAATTTGTGTAGCAACTTCAGCCTTAAGAGATGCTCCTAACTCAAAAGTTTTTTTAACAAGAATCAAAAAAGATTTTGGTTTAAGTATAAAAATTATTGATGGCGAAAAAGAAGCATATTATGGTGGTGTTGCTGCTTTAAACTTACTTCATAACAATAGTTTTGTAACAGTTGATATAGGTGGTGGTTCTACGGAATTTTGCTTTGTAAAAGATAATACAATTATCAAATCAATATCTTTAAATATAGGAACTGTTCGAATAAAAGAGCTTTTCTTTAATAAAAATGATATTGAAGGTGCAAAGAAATATATAATTGATAATTTAAAAAAGATTTTTGATCAAAAAATTGAAATACCAGATACTATTGTAGGAATTGGGGGAAGTATTAGATCTGTATCTAAGTTAATTATGTCAAGAAATGAATACCCTCTAGATATTTTACACGGATATAAGTATAAGGTTTCAAAAGAAGAAGATTTTTTAGACCAAATTATAGATGCTAAAAACAATGATGAATTAAAAGCTTTAGGTATTAAAAAAGATAGATTTGATACGATTAAAGAAGGTACTTTTATTCTAAAAACCATTTTAGATGAGTTACATATTTCTGAAGTGATTACATCTGGAGCAGGTGTACGTGAAGGTGTTTATTTAAGTGATTTACTAAGAAATTCAAATTGTAAATTTCCTTCAAACTTTAATGTAAGTGTTAGATCTCTTTTAGATAGATTTGAAATTGACCCAAAACAAAGTGCATATATGGGAAATAATGCTTCAAAAATATTTGATGTATTAAAACCAATTCATCAACTAGAAGATAAATACAAAACCTATCTTGTAATTGCATCAAAACTTCATTCAATTGGTTCAACACTAAACTTCTATAAATCAAATGATAATGCTTTTGATTTTATATTAAATGGATTATCTTATGATTTCTTACATACTACAAGAGTTATAATTGCTCATACTATTAAATTTTCTAAAAAATCCTTACCATCAAAAAAAGATATTCTAAAATATGAAGAACTACTTCCTTCTATTGATGTTATGAGATGGCTGTCTTTTATGATATCTTTGAATATTATTACAAATCAAGATTTATCTAAACCTAAAATCCGCTATTTACTAGACGAAGAAAGTAAGACTTTAAACTTAGAATTAGAAAATAAAACTTTTTTAATTAATTCAAATATTGAAAAATTAGAATTACCTAAAGAGTTTAATTTAAGAGTTTTATAGTGAAAAAACTTGTTTATAGACTTTTTTTAGCTTTAGTATTTATTTTAAGAAAACTTCCCAAATCAATAAGAAGAGCTTTTTTTAGAGCTCTTGCAAGTAGTGCATATTTACTTTCTTCAAAAACTAATAGAATAATTGAAGCAAATTTAAATTTTGTATTTGATGGAAAAAGTGATAAATTTAAAAAGCTTAAAAAAAAAGAAATAGAAGAAATAAAGAAATACTCATACTTTAATATGCTTTTATGGGCACAATCTTTAATCGAAAACTTAAGTATTACATATGAAGAACTTAGAAAAAATGTAAGTATTGAAAATAAAGAAATTATAGAAAAATTTCAAAATGAAAATAGACCTATAATATTTATCTCTGCACATTTTGGAAATATGGATATGAGTGGAGCTTATATAAATAGAATGGTTTTAAAAATTCATCAAGTCATGAGACAATCCAATTTTAAAGAAATAGATGAATTTATAATAAAAGCAAGAGAAGCTTCTGGTTCAAAAGTAATTTTAAGAGATGGAGCTGTTAAAAAACTTGTAAAAGCTTTGATAAAAAAAGAAGCAGTTTCTTTAATCATAGATCAAAATATTAATTCTAAAGAGGGAACAGAAGTAGAGTTTTTGGGTAAAAAAGCATATCAAAGCTCAACATCTTCTATCTTGGCTAGAAAATTTAATGCAGTTATTATACCAATTGCTATTTTTAATCAAGAAAATTATAAATATAAAATAAAAGTTTATGAGCCAATCCTTCCAATTAAAACGCAAAATGAAGAAAATGACATAAAAGTCTTATCACAACTACAAGCTAATGCATTATCTGCTATAATACACGAAGATAAAAAACAGTGGTTTTGGCCTCATAAAAGGTTCAAAAATCATTATAGAGAGATATATGAAAAGAATACTAATAATAAGTGATGGTAAACCAGGTCATCTAAATCAATCAATTGCATTTTGTAAAATAAAAAATATAAGTTATGATATTTTAGAAGTTAATTTTAAACTAAAAATATTTAAACTATTTTCTTATGCTTTGGATAAGTTTGAACGATATTCAGATGAATTATATAAAGAGTATAAAAATTATAATTATGAATTTTATGATGCAGTTGTGAGTACTGGCTCTAGTACTTACTATTTTAATAAATTTATTAGTAAAACACATAATTTAAAATCAATTGCACTTATGCTTCCTAAATCATATAGATATGATGATTTTGATTATATTATTGCTCAAAAACATGATAAACCTCCAAAATTAGAAAATATTATTGAAGTGCCTTTAAATTTATCATATACAGTTCCTAAAAATATCATAAAATCTAAAGAAAAATCTATTGGAATAATTATAGGTGGAGATAATAATGTTTTTGTAATGGATGTAGAAAATATCAAAAATGTTTTAAATCTAATATTTAAAAGTTATGATGGTTATTTAAAATATATTACAACATCAAGAAGAACATCAAAACAAATCGAAGATTTATTAACTGAATATGAATTTGATTATAAATTAATTTATTCACAAACACCAAGTATTAACCCAATACCAGATTTTATAAATCTTTGCAGCGAATTATTTATCACAATAGATTCAACTTCAATGCTAAGCGAAGCAAAAGCAAATAGTAACGCCGATATCTCAATCATAGAATTAAGATCTAAAAAACCTGATACAAAGTTTCACGATTTAGCATACACTGTAAATAATGAAAAAGAGAAAGTGGATTTTAGTAAATTATTAGAAAATATAAAAATATAAAAGGTTTAAAATGACTAAAAAGATATGCATAATAGGCCTAGGATATGTAGGATTGCCATTAGCTGCAGCTTTTGCAAAAAAGTATGATGTAGTAGGATTTGATATAAATGAACCAAGAGTAAAAGAATTAAATGAAAACTATGATAGAACATTAGAACTAACTACTGAAGAATTAGTAGAAGTAAAAGATAATATAACTTACTCTTGTAATTTAGATGATATTAAAGATGCAAATATTTATATAGTAACAGTTCCTACTCCTATTGATTCATCTAATAGACCAGATTTAACTCCATTAGTAAAATCATCTCAAATGATTGGTAAAGTTTTAAAAAAAGATGATATCGTTATTTATGAATCTACAGTATATCCAGGAGTTACAGAAGAAGTATGTGTACCTGAGCTTGAATCAACTTCAAAAATGACTTTTAATAAAGATTTCTTCTGTGGATATAGCCCAGAGAGAATTAACCCAGGTGATAAAGAACATACAGTAACAAAAATACTTAAAATCACAGCAGGTTCAACTCCTAAAATTGCTGATGAAGTAGATGCACTATATAACTCAATTATAACTGCAGGAACTCATAAAGCAAGCTCTATTAAAGTAGCAGAAGCAGCAAAAGTAATAGAAAATACTCAAAGAGATGTAAATATAGCACTTGTAAATGAATTAGCTTTAATATTTGATACTATGAATATAGATACAAATGATGTAATAGAAGCAGCAGCAACAAAATGGAACTTTATTAAATTAAAGCCAGGATTAGTTGGTGGACATTGTATTGGTGTAGATCCATATTATCTTACTTATAAAGCAGAAGAACTTGGATATAAACCAAATCTAATTTTAGGTGCTAGACAAATCAATAATGGAATGGGTAAATATATAGCTGAAAAGACAATAAAACTTATGATTAAGAAGGGTAAGAGAATTAAAGATTCTAATATCTTAGTAATGGGTCTTACTTTTAAAGAAAACTGCCCAGATATTAGAAATACTAAGGTAGTTGATATTATTTCAGAATTACAAGAGTATGGCTCAAATATAGATGTGTATGAACCTTGGATTGATGAAAAAGATAAAGACTATTATGATTATAACTTTGTAGAAAATCCTTTAAATACAGATAAAAAATATGAAGCTATAGTTGTAGCAGTTGGACATGATAAATTTAGAAGTATTTCTCAAGCTGAGTTTGAAAGCTTAATAGAAGGTGAGAATGTTTTAGTTGATGTTAAAAACGTAATTCCAAAGCCTGATTGGAAACTATAAATAAGTATGAGAGTTGTACAGTTACTTCCTGAACTTAATGAGGGTGGAGTTGAACGAGGTGTTGTTGAACTAAATCGTGAATACTCAAAACTTGATATAGAGTCTATTGTTATTAGTAATGGTGGCAAACTATCAACACAAATAGATTTAGATGGTGGGAAACATATTACTTTTGATGTATGTAGTAAAAATATTTTTACTTCAGTTTCAAGAGTCTTTAAATTAAGAAAAATATTAGAAGAATTAAAACCAGATATTTTACATGTAAGAAGTAGAGTACCTGCATGGTTGGTTTTTTTTGCAAATAAAAGCTTAAATATTAAAGTTGTTAGTACTGTTCATGGTTTTAACTCTGTTAGTTTTTATAGTAAAATAATGACAAAAGCAGATGCAGTTATCTGTGTGAGCAATAGTATCAAAGAATATATTCAAAAAAACTATAAAACAAAAAGTGAAATAATCTCAGTAATTCCAAGAGGAATTGATTTAGAATTATTTAACTCATTAAATATAGATAAAGTTTTTATATCTAATTTTAAAGAAGAATTTCAATTAGAAAATAAATTTATCATATCTTCTGTTGGGAGAGTAACACAATTAAAAGATTATGAAACTTTTATAAAAGCTATTTTTATTATAAAAAAAGAGATAAAAGAAGTTAGAGCATTAATTGTAGGTGGTGTAAGATCTGATAAAGAAGATTATTTAAACTCACTAAAAAAACTAATAAAAGAACTTAAGTTAGAAGAAAATATTATTTTTACAGGAAGTCAAAATAAAATAGCTGAAATATATGCTTTAAGTGATGTAGTTGTTAGTTCTTCAAAAAAACCAGAGAGTTTTGGACGTGCAGTTGCTGAGTCTATTGCTATGAATACACCTGTAATTGCAACAAATCATGGTGGTGTAAAAGATATAATAATTGAAAATGAAAATGGTTTCTTTTTTGATGTAGGAAAAGAAAAGCAGTTAGCCGAAAAAATTATAAAATCTAAAAACTTAAGTTTTGATGGATATAATTATATTTCTAATAATTTTTCTTTGAATAATATGTTAGATAAGACTTTGAAAGAGTATACGCAACTATGGAAATAACTCAATTTATCGCATCTAGAGGATATGGAGGTGCAGAAAAAGTATTTATAGATTTATGTAATGAATTAAATAAAAAAGAAGAAATTAAACTTACGGTAATATTACTAGAAAATAATCTATTAGAAAAACATTTGAATAAGAAGATAAAAATAGTAAAAATCAAGGATTATAGTAAGTTTAATATTTTACTCTATCTTCAATTGATTTCTACAGTAAAAAATAAAGTAATACATACGCATGCTTCAAAAGCTACAAAGATAATTTACTACCTTTCAAAAATATTAACATTAACACATATTGCAACAAAACATAATGCGAGAAAAGGAAAAATATTTAATAAAATTAAAAACGTTACTGCTGTATCAATTGATGTTTTAAAGTCAATAAAAAATAATAATGTTGAACTAATATATAATGGTATTATTCCATTAGAAAAAGAAGTTTTTCCTAAAAATGAAGTATTTACCATTCGTGCAATTGGAAGGTTAGATAAAATAAAAGGATTCGATAAGTTGATTGCAGACTTTGTAAATATTAAAAAAGAGTGTGTTCTTGAAATAATAGGTGATGGTCCTGAACATAATAATTTAGAAAAGAAAATTAAAGACTTAAAATTAGAAAGTAAAATTAAACTTCTAGGTTTTAGAAAAGATATACCTGCACTAATTAGAAGTGCAGATTTAATTGTAATGACTTCTTTAAGTGAAGGTTTTAGTATAGTTATGGTTGAATCAATATTTTATGCAAAAGTTTTTGTATCAACCAATATTAGTGGATGCAGAGAAATATTGACTCATGATTTATTAATAGAACAATTTAAAATTTCAAAGAAAATCAATGAAATTCAAGATAACTATTTACATTATTCAAAAGAATTTGATAAAATTAAATATAGATATCAAAAAGAACTTTTACTTGAAAATATTACACTTAAATATTTAAACTATTACAAAAAATTGGTATAAATTGAAAATAGAAATAATAAAAATTAATATGATATGTATTATAGCTTCTTTATCACGAGTTTGTGAATCACTAAAATATTATAAAAACAAGGAATTATTATGAGAATACTGGCTCTAGGTGACTGCAATACATTAGGTATAGGTTCTTTAAAAAATAACTCTTATCCTGAAAGATTTGCTAGTAAGTATAGTTTTACTGTTATTAATTCTGGTTATACTATGACTACAACAAATGAAGCAAGACACTTCTTTGATAAATATTATGATGATAGTATAGATATTATTCTAATTCAATATGGTGTCGTTGATTCTTGGAAAACTTTTAAATATAGCCCGTATGTATTATACTATCCAGATAATATCTTAAGAAAAATTGCTAGAAAAATTGTTAAAAAATATAAAAAAATATGTAAAAATCTTGGATTAAATAACTCTCTAGGAACAAAGAATGTTGTTAGTCCAGATTCTTATAAAAATAATTTAGAATATATCTTCTCTAAAATAAAAAATAAAAAAGTATTTTTATTGGATACCGTACCTAATAGAGAATTAGAAAGAAACTCAAATATAAAACAATATAATAAAATTCTTGATGAGTTATCTTCAAATTTTAATAATTGCCATAGAGTCAAGTTTTATGATCTATTCGAAAAGAATTTAGATACATATTACTTAGATAATACACATATAAATGACTTAGGATATAAAATAATAACAGAGGAATTAATTAAAACTTATGAAAATAGCAGTAATTAGATTTAGTGCACTGGGTGATATCGCTGCATCATTGCCAGTATTAAGAGCACTAAAATATAAACCAACAATTATAACAAGTGAGATTGGAAGAGAATTACTAAAAGATGAATTTGATAATTTTCTAATTCTTAAAAATAAAGATATATTAACTGTTTTAAAGTTAATTTTAAAAATTAGAAAAGAAAAATTTGATTTAATCATTGACTTACAATCAAATGATCGAAGTAAATTTATCGCCAAATTTTCGAATAGTAAGGAATATGTAAATAGTCTAAACGTTGATTTTAATCAAAAAGCTACATTTATATTTAGAGACATTGCAAAAAAAGCTTCATTTGATATTTTAAATCAATTAAATCAAGATTTTAGAAATAAAAACAGAAGCTATATAGTTTTTAACTGTGGATCTAGTCCTAGATGGAAATCTAAAAGATTACCAATAGAAAAATGGAAAGAAATATATATTTTTTTAAAAGAAAAATATGATTTACCTATTTATCTTACGGGAGAAAAAAATGAATATACTTATTTAGAAAACATTTCAAAGCATTTAGATGGAAATATAATAAATCTTGCTGGTAAAACTTCAATACAAGAATTAAAAATTTTTTTAAAAGAAGCTTTTTTAACAGTATCTACCGATTCAGCTGCAATGCATATTTCTGCGGCTCAGGGTACTCCTACAATAGGTCTGTTTGGAGCAACTAACTGGATAAAATCTGCACCATATGGTATGTGGAGTATTGTAATTTTTGATGATATATTTTATCCTGATGGTGTTCCTCCATCTAAAAATTTATTAGAAGTTAGAAATTACTATAAAAATTTAAACATTAATAAAGATATTGAAAAAATATCATATTATTTAAGTAGGTAATAAGTATGGAAAAAATTATAGTTATTTTTATCGCTTTATTAATACCTATGCATTATTTAGGAAGGGCTTTATTTTATATTGATTTATCGTTAATTGTTTTATTTTTTATTTATTTAGTATTAAAAAATAAAATTAATATTTTTAAATTAATTGATAAATTTATGATTAGCATTTTTCTATTTTATTTGATAGCGTTATTAATAAATATTATTAATCCTACAGAGGATTATCATTATAATATAAGATTACTTTACAGTTTACCAGTCATATTAATTATTTTAAATTATATGTTCATAGAAAGTAATATTTCTGAAGTGAATTTTTTATTATTTCAGAAAGTTTTATTTTATTTAGTTTCTTTTATATCTATAATAGTTTTCTTTAGTTATATATTAGATATAAATATTATATATTCCATAAAGAAAATGGAATATATAGATACTTTCGAACACTATTTATTCCATTCAAAACAAAATATATTTGCTATATTAATAGCATTTTTTCTTTATTATTATTTGAAAAATAAAAGTATAGTAAATTTAATTTTACTTATATTTATTTATTTAGGTACTTATGCAAGTCATGGAAGAACAGCAATGGTAACTATAATAATAGGAACTATTACATATGTTTTTATAAATGCATTTGGAAAAAAAATACAGAATTATAAAAAAATAATTCTGTTATTGATAATATTAGTTTCTTCATTAATATTTATTTTAATAAATGATAATAAATTATTCGATCTAGATTTATTAACGTCTGGGAGATACAATGGTTGGTTGCTTAATGTTGATTTAATTTTAAAAGATAATACTATATTTGGTTATGGTATACAAGGTGCTATGCAGTTAAAAGAAAAAGGTTTACTTTTATTTAAACATCCACATAATTTGTATATTGAAACTTTATTTTCTTTGGGACTAATTGGTTTTTTATCATTATGTATTTTAACAAGTATATTTTTTATAGATATACTAAAATCTAATAATTTATATAGTAAGAATATAGCTATAACAACATTTGCTGCAGTCTTTATAAATGTGCAGGCAATAGGTGGAATATGGGGATTTGCTTCAATGCTAATAACGATAAGTGTATTATATATCGCATATCACAAGAGGAAAGTTAAATGAAAAATATAATTATAAAATTTTCTATGAGAGGATCAATAGATGATGAATATAGTAAATATAGGTTTCAAACACCAAACAATTTTGGTATTTGGAAATCATGTAAATTTACTTTTAATCCATTAGTAGATGATTATGATTGGTTTGTAGTAGTTGATGATATTCCAGTTATAGTTCCAAATAGAATAGAAAAACTAAAATGTCCCAAAGAAAATACAATACTTGTAACTACCGAACCTAGCTCTATTTCAAGATATGGAAGAGGTTTTGCTTCACAATTTAATTATTTAATTACTAATCAAGAAAAAGAAATTTTACCACATAAAGATACTCAAAGAACTCAAACTGGGATTTATTGGCTTTATGGAAAGGATTATGATGAGATTATCAAAGATAATGATGGCATAACTAAAAATAAGCTCATTTCTACAATTTGCTCTGACAAACAAGAGGGACACACTTTACATAAGAAACGTTTTGATTTTACTGCGTTATTAGAAAAAGAGGTTTTAGAATTAGAAAGATTTGGAAGAGGCTTTAACTTTATTGAAAAAAAATATCAAGCAATTGATGATTATAAATTTCATGTTGTTGTTGAAAATCATATAGGTGAACATATGTGGAGTGAAAAATTAGCTGATGCCTTACTTGGATTCTCTGTGCCTATTTATTGTGGAGCTCCAAACATTTATGACTATTTTCCAGAAGGTAGTATTATTACGATTGATATATATGACTTTGAAAATTCATTAGCTAAAATAAAAGATATTATTTCAAGACCTGGTGAATACGAGAGAAGATTACCAGCTATAAAAGAAGCAAGAAAATTAGTTATAGAAAAATATAATTTAGTAGCTATGATAACTGATATAGTTGATAATGCTCCTAAAAATAAATTTACACCAGATGTTAAAATTTACTCCAGACGACAAATGAGAGTTAAGTATTTACCTGACCTATTTAGATTTATTGGATTTAGAATTTCTAATTTTATTAAAGATAAATTTGGAGTTAAAAAATGATAAATATTATAATATCATATGGACGACTATAAATATATGTATAGTCAACTAATAAAACTTTAATATAAAAGCAGTTGATAAATTATTTATTATTCTAATATGAGTAAATAGAGACTTTAAAATTGTAATTTATTAAATAAAATATACTTACTAAATAGTAAAACTCTTAACTTAACTCATTATCAATAATCTGGCAAATTATATGACCAAATAAAATATGCATTTCTTGTATACGTGGAGTATCATCTGATGGAACTATTAAGTTTACATCACATACTTCATTCATCTCTCCTCCATTTTTCCCTGTTAATCCTAAAGTATTACATCTTAGCTCTTTACCTAATTTTAATGCTGAAATAATATTTTTACTATTTCCACTAGTACTAATTCCTATAATTAAATCACCTTTATTAGCTAATGCTTCAACTTGTCTATCAAATACTCTATCATATCCATAATCATTTGAAATTGCAGTAATTGCACTCGTATCAGTTGTAAGTGCAATACCAGGAAGACCTCTTCTTTCACTTTTATATCTTCCCGTAAGTTCAGCTGCTATATGTTGTGCATCTGCTGCACTCCCTCCATTTCCACAAAGAAGTATTTTATTGCCATTTTTTAAAGTTTGTATGGCTAAAGTGGAAGCTTCAGCTAATTTATCTTCCATTATTTCAATAACTTTATTGATAGTTTCTAGATGAGCTTGGAATTCATTAGATATTATTTTTTTCATTTTCTTTAATCCTCTGTATAGTTTTACTTGTACTTCTACCTTCTACAAATTCTACAAGTTTTAATTCTTCAACTAAATCTTGTCCAATGACATCTTTACCTTCATAATCTCCACCTTTTACTAATACATGAGGACTTACAGTTTTAATTAATTTATAAGGAGTGTCATCTTCAAATAAAACTACATAATCAACACTTTCAAGTGCAGCAAGAGTATATGCTCTATCTTCTTGTGTATTTATAGGTCTTGAATCACCTTTTAATCTTTTTACTGAAGAGTCAGAGTTTAATCCTAGTATTAATACATCTCCAAAGCTTTTTGCTATTTCAAGATATTTGACATGACCTACATGTAAAATATCAAAACATCCATTAGTGAAAACAACTTTTTTGCCTTTTTGTTTTAATTCATGTGCTAAATCTTTTATTTCTTCTAATGTCTTAATATGAGAATAACTTGTTGATTTATGTAAACTTGATTCATATTCTATTATTTCATTTAATGAAGCAGTTGCACTTCCTAATTTTCCTACAACTACCCCAGCTGCCAAATTTGCAAAATCTATGGCTTCATCAATACTTAAATTACATGCTAATGCAAATCCAATTGAAGCTAATACTGTATCTCCAGCACCTGTTACATCATATACTTCTCTTGCTACAGTTGGTTTTTTTCTTAAAATATCATCAAATATAGCAATACCATCTTCACTTAAAGTAATAAGAGATATTTCTAATTCACATTCATTTTTTAGTTTTTTAATAGCTTTTAAAAGTGAAGTTTCATCTTTTATATCAATACTTGTGGCTTCACTTGCTTCTTTTTTATTAGGAGTTAAAAGATAAGCACCTTTATACTTGTCATAGTTACTTCCTTTTGGATCTATAATAACTTTTTTCTTTTTACTTTTTACAAGGCTAATAATATTTTTTGTAAGATTATCAGTTAACACACCTTTCCCATAGTCTGAAAGTAGTATAATCTCATACTTAGAGATATTTTCTTCCAAGGCACTAAGTATTTTATCTTCACTAGTTTTTTCTATATCTTCACAACTTTCCTGATCATATCTTATTATCTGTTGGTTTGAAGCTATAAGTCTACTTTTTTTTGAAGTGATTCTGTTCTTTTCAGTAATAAGAATACTATTATTTGAAATCTTATCTAACATAAGTTTTAATTCTTTTCCAATTAAATCATTACCAATTACACTTATTACATCAACATTAGAACCTAAAGCTTTAATATTATTGATAACATTTCCAGCTCCACCTAAAACTGTAGTTTCTTTTTTTACATTAAGCACTTGAACAGGAGCTTCAGGTGATATTCTATCACATGAACCCCACAAGTAATGATCTATCATTAAATCCCCAATAACAAGAATTTTAGGTGTTTTATTTTTTAGTTTATTCATTTATTTAATTTCTTCTTCATATATTCTTTTTATTTCACTAATATAAGCTTTTATGCCATCTTCTAGTTCATAATTTGCTTCAAATCCTAAATCATCCATTGAATCGCTTATTTCTGCTTGTGTATGCATTTGATATCCATCAAATGGATTAGCAAAATACTCTGTTTCTAAATTTGTACCTAGCTCTTTTTGTAAAATATCGGCTATATCTTGAAAAGATCTTGGTTTTCCTGTCCCAATATTATATACCCCTGATTGCTTAGCATTACATGCTTTTATATTTCCTTGAATTACATCTTCAATATAAATAAAATCTCTAAGAATTTTATCACTTCCTTCAAACAATCTTGGTGCTTTACCTTGAAGTATTTGATGTCCTAATTGTATAACCATTGAAGCTGTTGAGTTTTTATAAAATTCTCTTGGTCCATAAACATTAAAATACTTTAATCCTATGATCCGTAAATTTTGGTTTTCATTATAAAATTTATTTGCTATTTGATCCATTGCATATTTGCTATATCCATATGGATTTTCAGGTTTTTCATATCCAACTGTTTGAGGTGAGGGCATACTTCCATAAGTAGCAGCTGAACTTGCATATATTAAGGTTGCATTATTCTTTTTAGTTAAATCTAAAATGTCATAAAATGTATTTACATTTGTTTTCATAATAATTTCTTGATCATATACCCTAGTATCAGAAATTGCGGCTTGATGAAAGATAAAGTCAAAATTAAAATCTAAGAGTCGTTCTAGATCATTTGTATTATTTAAATTGCCACAAATAATTTCACCTTTAAAACCAATAAGGTTTTTATAGTGTCCAAAACTCTTTAAATTACCATTTGAAAAAGTTTCTTCACTTCTAAAACAATCAAATATTATGATATTTGATTCAGGAAAGTTATCTTGAAAATAAAATGCAAGGTTTGAACCAATAAAACCAGCTCCTCCTGTAATTAATATTGTCTTTTTATTAAAATCTATATTTGTGTAATGCACGTTATTCCTTTATTATATTTATTGTTTCTTCTAGAGAATTTACTACAAAGTTTGATAAGCTTTTTTCTTCTTTTTTCATTGGGGTATTACTTATTAAAATACTATTTTTAATATTTGAATTTATGGCAAGCTCTATATCAGTTATTTTATCTCCAATCATCCATGAATTTTTTAAATCTATATCATAAAGATTTAAAGCCTGATTAATCATTCCCGTTTTTGGTTTTCTACATTCACACTTATCTTCTGGTTTATGAGGACAATAAAAAACATCTAAAATTTCTATGCTATTTTTTAAAAACTCTTTTTTCATATACTCATTTAATTTATTAAAATCATCTTGTGTGAAATAAGCTCTTCCAATTCCAGATTGATTTGTAACAATTATGATTTCAAAACCTAATTTTTTAAAATGTAAGCATGCTTTAAAAACACCATCAATAAATTCAAAATCTTCAATTCTTGATACATAAGAAGTATCTTTATTTATAACACCATCTCTATCCAAGAAAACTACTTTTTTATTAATCAATCTTAATATCCCTTATATTTATAGCTATTTTAACATAAAAGTGTTTTAATTAAATTTTATATTATATAATAATTTGATACTATTTAAAAAAATAAAAGATTTATACAATGACAAGTAATTTAAAATCCTCTATACACACAGTTTTAATTTATCCTTTAATATTTATGTTTTCATATTTTTTAAAAGGTAGAAAAGAAAAATATAAAAGTTTTATTCAAAACTCTTTTAAGAACTCTCAAAATGAAAATATTTTGACACTAGATATTGAAAAGTTTGATTTTAAAGATAAAATAAAATATTTTTTTGACAAAGAATTTTTACTATATGATAAGACGAAGATTGATTATACTCTTGATTTAGATATAAGTCCTGAAATAAAAGAGTTTAGAATCTATGATTTTGCAAAGAAAATAGATATGTTATATTCTGTTTCTATGTTAAGTTCAAGAGTTTCAAATGATAACTTACTATTTACTTTTAATATAAAAAAGAAAAAGTACAATGATGAAAATATAAACAACTTCTTAAAGTACTTATTAATTACTTATTATTCAAGAAAAATTGATTGTGTTTTTATATCAAAAGACACACTAAAAGATAAAAATATAACAAAGATATTTGATACTTTTAATAATTATTTAGAAGATTCAAAACTTATAAAATTTTCTAATTCAAAAGATTTATATGTAATTACTTGTGAAAAAAACAATAAAAAATTTGATATCATTTGGTTAAGCAGTAGTAGAGAAATCGAATTAACAGATTTCAATAAAGTTTATGATAAATTCGGGAATTTATTAGAAAAAGATATTAAAATTACTAAAAATCCAATATATGCATTTCATGAATAAAGAGAATATATGAATAAGATTTCAATTAACTATAAAATAAAAACAAATTTAATAAAAGAGTTAGAAAAAGATGAAAGAATAAAAGTTTTAGAAAAACCATCTTTACTTAAAAAACTAACTTTTCTAAAAAAAGAGTATGCAGATGTTTATTTTCATTTAGGACTTTTAGATGATAGTTCAATTTTAAATATAGAAAATGCGAAAATTACTATTGTAAATTGTAAAAAACTAAAATCAGAAATTCTTGAAAAAGTAGGTGTTTCAAAAGAAAAGATAAAAGTAATTTATCCAAGTATAAAATTAAACTACCAGAAACCTAAAAAGATTAAAGAAGAATTATGTAAAAAGTTTGATATTGATTCTACTCCAAAAATTATATATTTTACTGCTAAAAATTTAAAAGCATCAGGTGTTAAAGAGTTCTTTGATATTATTGTTTCAATGAATTCAATGAATAAACAAGTAATTATTTCATCTGATAAAAATCAAATAACAAGTCTTAAATTTTTAATATCAAAATACAATTTTGGTGATGAAGTTTTATTATTAGAAGATTATAAAAATGAGAATGAACTATTTTTAGCTACAGATATTTTTATGCTACCTACAAATAGTAAAAGCTTTGCAACTAATATTTTAAAAGCTATGTATTTTAAATGTGCTGTTTTAACTACTGCTTCCAATCCTGCTAGTGAGTTAATTGATGTTTTTGCAACAATGGAAAACCCTGAGGACCCATCAACTGCTTTTAAAGTAGATGCTTTACTAAGTAGGGAAGAAGATTTAAAGACAATTCAAAAAGCCAATAGAAAAATAGCAAAGAAGTATGAGTTAGCAAAAAATATAAATAAATTAAATACAATTCTAGATAATATTTAAATTAGAATTAAGATAGATTAGGTAGAATACGCAAATATTTTTCACTATAGAAGGAACAAAAATGTCAAGAAGATGTGCAATATCAGGAAAAGGACCTATGGTTGGGAACAACGTAAGTCATGCTAAAAACAGAACTAAAAAAAGATTTTTACCAAACTTAAGAACTGTAAGAGTTACTTTAGAAGATGGTACAACTCAGAAAATTAGAATTTCTGC
>NYWO01000098.1 GCA_002685075.1 Arcobacter sp. | reverse complement strand
TATATTTTTTCTGTGCCATCTCTCTTCCTTAATAGGTTTTATTTTATCATAGACTTTATTTCTCTATGTCCTATTTAGTTTAACCACATCAATATATATAGTATCTAGGAATGGTACATCAAAGCCAGTAAGCCACATATCTACTACTATAGCTATTTTAAAATTTGATTTTTCATTCTTAAATTGTGTATCAAGTGTCTTTCTATACTCTTTAGTTCCAAGCATGTCGTATAGCTCTTTTTCATCATCTTTATTTCGAGTCATAATCATCTTTACTTTTTCAAGTGGAAGAATCTCTTTTTTTTCTTTATCACTTAAGTTTACACCATCATCACAAACTCTTTTTTCATTCCATTGTGGTCTTAACTCTATTAGCTCTTTGAATAATGCATAAGCGATTAGTCTGCTACTTGAAACAAATATAGCTTTACCTTTAAGTGTAGCACCCTCTTCTACTCTTTTTTCATAGTGCTCTATAAAATCCTTAGCTAATGCTTTTAATCTATCAGGATCACCAAGTATGGCAGTCATATTTGCCATAGAATTTTTACTATCTTCTATTTGATGTTCATTCGCTCCTGCACTTGCACAATCTTCGTAATACTTTTCAATTTCTTGAAGTTTACTATTTTCCAACAGTACTTTTGCAGCTCTACCTTCATATACAACTCTAACTGTTATTTCATCTCTAACTGATTCTGTCATAGTATAACTATCAACAACATCACCAAACACATCTAAAGTTGCATCTATAGGAGTTCCTGTAAATCCTACAAAAGTAGCATTTGGTAGTGAGTCATGTAGATATTTAGCAAAGCCATAAGTCTTTTTAACACCATCTTTTGTTACTTTTACTTTTTGGTCTAAATTGATTTGACTTCTATGTGCTTCATCAGAAATACAAATGATATTTGTTCTATCACTTAGTATTTCCAAATCTTCTGAGAATTTATGTATAGTAGTTAAAAATACTCCACCACTTTGGCGACCTTTTAATCTTTGTCTTAAATCATTACGACTTTCTACACTTATTATTCCATCATCACCTATAAAACCTTTTGCATTACCAAACTGTTGGCTTAACTGTGAATCTAAATCTGTTCTATCTGTGATAAGTATAATAGTAGGACTTGAGAACTCTACACTTTTCATAAGCATACGAGTTAGATAAAGCATAGTAAAGCTCTTACCACATCCAGTAGCACCAAAGTATGTACCACCTTTACCATCACCATTTGGCTTTTGATGTAGTTTTATATTTTCATATAGTTTTCTTGTAGCGTAATATTGAGGATAACGACAAACAATCTTTTCTTCTTTTTTTGATTTATCAGGCATATAGATAAAGTTGTGAATAATATCTACTAATCTTTCTTTATCAAACATACCTTGAATCATTGAGTGCATAGATGCAATTCCATCTACATCTATTTCATTTCCTGTAATCTTTCTCCAAGAGTAAAAGAATTCATAAGGTGCAAAAAAGGAACCAGCTTTATTATTCACTCCATCACTTATGATACAAAAGGCATTGTATTTAAAAAGTTCAGGTATATCTCTTTTATATCGAGTAGTAAGCTGTACAAAAGCATTATGAATCGTAGCTTCTTCTCGTATAGCACTTTTAAACTCAAATACAACTAATGGTATACCGTTTATATACAGTATACCATCAGGGATTCTTTTTTCATAACCAACTATTTCTAGTTGATTTACTATTTTAAAATTGTTTTTATTTACATCATCATAGTTTAAAAATTGGATATGGATATCTTTATCAGATGCATCTTCTCTTTTGAAGATGAAACCATCAGATACTAGTTTCATGATAGATTTATTTGTATCATACAGATCACTTGCAGGGTATGATTCTAGTTTTCTTATGATTTGAGTGATTTCACTTTCAGTTATATTGTCAGATTTATATCTAGTTGATAAATAGCTCACGAGATGCTCTTTTATGAGTACTTCACTTTCATCTCGTTCAATATCTTTACCATACTGATATTTTATGCCTTGTTCCTCAAGTAACTCTATAAATGCTAATTCTAATTTTTCTTCTGTAAATTTATTCATCTTAATTCCCTCTAAACTAATCCCAGCTCATCACTAATATCTTTTATTAATTTACTCAATGGTCGTTTGTGATGATCTTTTTCATCTTTATATCCTGATGTAATTAACCTATAAATCTCATCTTCTGAAAAAGTCAAGCCATTATAAGAATGTAAATAATCAACATACTTATTAACATATTGATGTTTTGTTTTAATATATAACTCAATAATTACATCTCTATGTTCTTTATATAATTCCTCTAAACCAAATACGTTAGCTTGATTTGGTACTTTTTTTTCAAAAAATATTTCCACACTATCTTTATCAATATCACTTAAGGGATTTAGTATATTTAAAGTTTTTATTTTAAAGTTGAATTTAAAATCATCATTTTCAATAAGGTATGGATTTTTTAGATTTAAAAGATATGAATCTTGATTACTTTTTGCACCAAGTCCATTACATGTAGGACAACTTGGTATTAAATTATAATAAGATAATGCCAAAATTGGGTAAAGTCCCTTCGGATAAAAATGATCAATTTCAGGTTTTATATTTTTATTTCTATTAAGCGTATATATATAACTTCTATTGCAGTATGGACAAGATTCTAAACCTATATTTTTTATAAATTCATATTTATTCAAATTTTCTGACTTTTCATATCCATGCTTAACAAATATATTATATACACATTTATATAGCAATGTGTTCGTATCATATATATCAGGATATTTAGTTTGTGTTGCCTCTATAAATGTTCTTATATTTTCAGGTTTTATACAAATTAGTCTTTTCAAAAAGCTATTTCTATTTATTTTATTTAAAAATTGAATATCATTAGGTGATAATGTATGAAAAGCCATAACACCATTAATTTTTTTACGTAATCCACCATTTCTTAGTATTCGTTCCATAGTACTTTTTACATGGTTTACATTTTTAATAGTATTATAATGCTCATTGCATAAATTATTATTCTTGGCTATTGTCAACATTTTTAAGCTTTTCTATTTCTTTTTCAAGTTCTTGTATTTTGTTCTTACGCTCTATCTCATCTAAAAATGCATTGTCATACATTTCTTGCAGTTTATTCTTTAAAAAAGGTTCACCAATATAATTAATGATATTTTTAACAAAAGCTTTCTGCTCAATATTTACTTCTTCTTCATTAAGTATATCAATCGCTTTTTGGATTTTATTTTTAGCAAATTCACCTATTAATAAGTCTTTCATAAAAAATCCATTAGCTAACAAAGAATGTATATTTGCTCCAAATGTATCAATATTAATTTTTGCCTGTTTTCCTTTTTCTAAAAAGATTAAATGCTGACTTGGGATATCAGATAAAATAAAAGGTGAATGGGTTGTTAATATAAGTTGTATATTTTGTGAAAAGTTATTCTCTAAAAACTCAACTAAATAATTTATATATTTTTTTTGCCATTCAGGATGTAATGTCACTTCCCCCTCATCAATTAAGATAATTAAGTTTTGTGCAATACCATTTCCTACTACTAAATTTTTATATGGATCATTTTTGAAACTATTTTTAAGATTATAAAGTCTTGAGAATTGATATAAGAAACTTTCTTCTCCACTACTTAACCCTCTCCAACTTATATCCCAAAAGTACTCTGATTGCTGAATTAATCTTTCATAGTATTCTAAGAAAGTAAAATTAGTATCTGCAATACTTAATTCTAGGAAATAATTATCATTTCCTGAACTATTGATTCCCTCTAAAGCACTTAAAATGTTATCTGCTAGAATAAAAAACTCATTTATATATGAAGCATTAACTAACTCACCATTTACAGTAAACTTATGATGTAATAATCTACCTTTTACATTAGTATAAAAATCTTCTAAATAATTAGTCATTTTTTGATTTAATACTATATTTATCAATTCTTCTAATATTGGATTATTAGAATTTATATTTTCAAGAAGTAATGAAATAATAAGGTTTGTTGATAAATAGTTTTTAAATATAGTCTGACTATCATTACTTTTTTCAATAACCTCCAAAATTTTTTTATAGTTTTTATTATCAAGTTTATCTTTCACATTTTCAATAAATGACTTAAAGTTAATATTTTGAACTATTAGTTTTTTTGGAAGTTCAAATGGAATTTTCACTCCATTATCTTGTAATAAAATAATTGCATTTTGTATTTGTTGAATTTCAAATGAACGAAATATCTTATCAAATCCTGTAATAGACTTATTCCAATCACCATGTAAGTTTGTTTCAATTAGTTTCATTTGACTTAGTAAATGACTTATTGATATATTAACAGTGTGAGTATAAGTTTTTGGAACTAAGAATTCTTGAAGATAAAGATCATTTTTATTTAATATATTACTATAATATAGAGCTTTCGTATTTGGTAAACATTCAATATACTTAGGATAAAAGTCTTTTAATTTATCATCCATTTCAATTGTTTTGAATGTAGTTTTTGTACCCAATAATAAAAACTCTTTTTTTTCATTATCAAAAAAAATAAAAAATACTTTTTCTTCGTTGTATCTAGTAAAAAGCAACTCTAATATACTACTTTTACCACTTCCATTTTCTCCAACTATGGTAGTTATATTTATATTATCAGGGAAAATACTTTGATGGTGGTTTTTACTAGTGATTGATAATTCATCAATCATTTTAGTATAATTACATTCATATTTAGGACTAAAATTAAATCCTTGATTTTTAATATTTTTATACTCTTCAACCCATAAAAAAACTAATTCCATTTTTTTTCTTTAATTAAATTATACACTACTAGATACCCATAAATCTTTTGGTACTATTGCTCTATTATTGAGCTCTAATACATTACATTTTAGATCTTTTATTTTTCCTGCAAGTAACTCTTTATCTTCACTTGTTGCAATTATACTTTGCATATTTGATACTTTAACACTATTTAGTGATTTATATAGTTGTTCAGAACTTATTTCTTTCATTCTTTGTTGCTGTGGTTCATCAAAAATTAAAAAACCAAAATGATTAGTTTCAAACCAATGGGTCATATATAAAAGTGCTACAGAGTAAGCCCAAATTATTCTTATATTATCACTTGCGGATGATTCCAATGTTAAATCAAACCCATCTAAGAAGGGCTGATAATTGTTTTTTGTTATTTGGATATTAAAAGTTTCAGTACTAGAATAACCATATATTTTTAACAAGTCAGAAAATAGTTCTGCAAATTTATTTATTTTTTCAATATCTTTATCTGAAAAATCATTTTTTGGTAAATCATCAAGGTCTTCTTTGTTATCTTTATATAGGCTTGATATATCTAATAATTTTTGAGTTAGATCGTCGTATTCATCATTAACTCTTTCTAAATCTTGGATTCTATTTTCTAGATTGATTTTTTCACGAATAATTCCCTCTGATAACGGAGAGTTTGTATTTAGATCTTTTGTATAACTTTGTAAAATATTTCTTTTTTCTTTAATTAAGTCTTTTATTTCACTTTCAATCTTATCCAGTTTAGTAATTCTATTAGTAGTTGATTTTGTTAAAATATCAATAGCATCTATTTGTAAGGTCAAATATTGTATATTACTTTCTAAATCCATTGGTTCAAATACATCTCTTTGAAGAGAGTCATCAAGTTCTGTTTTACAAGTTGGACATTTGTTTTCTGCAAATGAAATTTTTTCATCAGAACCAAGTTTAACAACAGTTTTTATATCTTTATAGTTTTTTATAGTTTTATTTAAGTCAGATATCTGTAGTTTATTTTTTTTTAAATCATTTTTTTCATTTATTAACTCCATTGTGTTTTCTCTTAACTTACCATTTAAAATGATGATTTCATTATTTAATAAATCAACTTTCTTTTGTAATTGTTCATCAACACTATTTGATTGTTGTTTTTTTATGCATATTTCTAATTCATCTCTAATCAATGGTTTCAAATTAGATAGCAATACTTCTTTATCCTGATAATTAAAAACAAATTTAGGAAAATCTTCTTTTTTTAAATCAATTGTTATTACAGGAAAGTTATCTACACTGAAGTTATACTCTTGAGATATGATTTCCATAGATTCTTTAACCTTATTCCATGCAGTTTTATTTTTATCTATCTCACTTTTAATCTCTTTTCTTTTTAATCTATTTTTCATTACATCAAGATTTAAAAGATACTCAAATGTTAAATTATTAACTGCTTCAATTCCATAAACCTTTGGTATAGTTGATTGTATTCCACTCCATCCTCTTACTTGTTCTATAAACATTAAGGGAACTAATGTTTGCATATATAAAGGTATTTGTTTTTCATCATTATACTTAGGTACAAAAGGAAGCTCAATTTTCATAAACTTTTCTAAAAATTTATGAAACCCCTTATCTCTCTGAGCTGCACCATCTTGATTTAAAAAAAAGTCTTCTTTCCGATATGTATTTAAATAGTTAGTAATTAATGCTCCGAAATAAATTGAAACTAAATTATTGTTTTGATTGCCTAGAATTGATCTTTTAACTGTAATAACTTCATTTTCTTCATTTTCTAATTCTAAAAGAACATAAGACTCTAATACATTATAATATTTCCCTTCAAAAGAAACTTTGTCTTTTAATACTGATTTTAAAACTGTACTACCTTGTTTTGAACTTAATATAGCTTCAAATCCCAATGCATAAATAATAGAACTTATAATAGTAGTTTTTCCTGATGTATTTTCAGCTCTTATTATATTTAGTCCTTTTTCAAATGTAAGACATTGACCAAACTCTCCGTCATTAGTTAAAACACTAATTTTTAAACCTTTTAAAGTAAGTTTTTGCATCTTAATATCCCTCTAGCATATTTTTTATTTTGTTATCAGTAATTCTTCTTGAACCAATACTTTTTAATAATTTGTATTCGTCTCTTAATACTTTTTCTTTAACTATTTTATTAATAAAAACTTCCGCTTTCGCTGTTAATTCAAATTTTCCACTTTTTGAAATTTCTATTAATTTTTCACCAATACAATATTCAATAGCAGTATTTAAAAAAGGATCAATTCGTATTGAATCAAAAGGTAACTCATCTTGTGAAAAATTTATATCTTTAACTTCCTCATCATGTTTAACCAACCAGTTTAAATACTGAAGTTGCAAATAAGATAGTTTTTTAGAATAACCATTGGCTTTTAGCATCATAAGAATCAAACTTATTTTATACATTGGTCTTAAATCAGTAGGTATTGAAATTTGTTTTTGAGAGAAGATTATCTTTTGTGTATCTTCAAATGGCAATATTTTTTCCATAACAACTCCTAATCAAAATCTATTGGACATCTTGCCATCCAATCTGCAATAGCTTCTTGTGCCAGGTTTTCTAAAAGTGATATTTCACAAATATCCTTAAAGCCTTTTTCGAGGTCACTTTTATATTCTTCTTGAATTTTTTCTAAATCTTTAAGGTCTATTCCTCTCATAGATTTTAGTTCTACTTTTTTTTCAATACTATTTTTCAATCTAGAAAGCCCCTGAAATATATCAGGATATGATTTATTTAACATTTCTAGTTCTTCTTGACCTTCTATAAAAAATCTAAAAACTAAATAAGTATATTTATTTAATGTATTCTCATTTTCTTTTAGACTATCAAGCTTTTGTAGTTTTGTTCTAATCTTATTTACAATTTCATTATCAGATTGACTAATCAATTGTAACTCATCTTCTGTATAGCTCTTATTTGTAGATTGTATTTGTAGTATCTTTGAGTTTACAAGGTATCCTATTTCCGTTATATATGAATTTTCAGTTTGTAACATAATTTTAAAATCATTATTAATAAATTGACCTATCGCTGTTTGAATCTCTTCTTCTTTCTTTCTACAATGTTCATGTAGATCTTTATTATCAAAGGCAGGAGTTACAAAATGCCAATTCTGAATATTTTGATTTTTATTTAGCTTTCTTATTTCCAAAATATTTTTAATTAGCTTATTAATATCTTTTGTGATTTTATCTCTTTGTAATTCATATAAAGTTTTTGAAGAAAACTCTTCATCCTTAGGACTATAACACTGAAAAAGTTGACCATCAAAAGTAAAACCTTCAACACCATAATCCCCTCCATATCGAGCAGGTACTTCTTGATAGTTATCTTTATATCTTGCATGAAATAACTTATTGCAAACATCTTCCCAATCTTGTCCTGATAACTCACCAAATGATTCTGTTCTCATACTAATAATCCCTGTATAAATATTCTCATATCATTAATAGATTCCTGTAATTCTTCGTTTGTAAATCTAGTATTATTAGTATTTTCAGGACGATGTATTTGATGTCTAATATATTCACTCTTGATAATTTGAATAGTGTTTATATTGCCATTTTTAGGATTAACTTTTACTATTTTCATATTTACCCTCCTATTGTTGCAATTTTTGAGAGTAAAACATCTTTAAATTCATGTAGTTGTTCTAATTCTTTATTCTTCAAATCTATTAAATTAAAAAACTCTTTTATTATCATATGAAATCTTTTAGACACCTCTTCCTCTGCTAATAAAACTTTTAAATTATTAAGTATTTGCATTGTCAAAAACTTTGTAGCAGTTCCAGATGAAATACCTTTAAAGTTTTCTAATTCATCTTTAAGTGTAAAATAAATTTGTTGATTTGATAATCTATTATCATTTGTAGTGATTACATAAGTTCTCTGATAAGCATTAAATTTTCCTATGAAAAACTTTAATGGATAAATAGCACTTGCATTATTACCAGCTAACAAAACTGCTTCTGTATCAAATGAGAAAGTATCAGTTTTAAAAGTTTCAGACGAACATGTGAAAAATGGAAATTCTCCATCAATAACAGCTGCATTAGAATTTAATTTGCCTGTTGTGAAATTCATTACATTTTCATATGTGCTCCCAGTCCAGTTCTTTGGTATTTCCAAATCAAATTTTTGATTATAAACCATCTCACCACCATTAGATTTATATGGTTTACCATTTTCATCAGGAAACTCAAAATTTACAAACCATTCTTTATAGATACTTTGTGCTGTATCTTCTAGTTTTTGATTTAATGAGTCATTTAGTTTGATTCTATCTGTGATAGTGTGATACTCTTTTACTATCTCTTTTTGTTTCTCTATTGATGGAATTGGAAGTTCTACATCACACATCTCATCCCATCCAAAAGCTTCTCTTGTACTGCCATGAGACATATACCTTGCATATCTATCAAACTCTTCTCTTCTAAACCACATCATAAGATATTCAGGTAGTAGATGATCTTGCTTTGTAACTTCAAATACTGTGTATGATGTTGAAACTATTGCATTATCATCTTCCAGTAGTGCTACAGATATTTTATCTCCATTTCGTGAAGTTATAGAGCCATAAGTGAACTGATTCTTTTTGACTATTTTATACTTTGACATATCAGTACCAATTGTATTTGCAATAGAAGGGATAAACTTTTTTGTAATACTTACACCAAGAAGGTTAGTAACTGCTAAATCTTTATTTTTAATACTTACTTGTTGTATGAATTGACCTAGTTTTTTATAGTTTGATTTCATAACCCAACTCTTTAAAAACTATTAATAATTCTTGTTTTGATTTTTCTTCATTTTTTAATAACTGTGTAAACTCATCTTGCAAAGTAGTCATTTTTGTATCAAAGTCTATATTCTCATCTCTATTTGTAAACTCTATGTATTTACTAGGCACTAAAGAATAGTCTTTCTTCTCAACTTCATCTTTTGAAGCACTATAACAGTATTCAGCAATATCTTCATAAGTTTCTTTATCACTTTGCCATGTGTGATAAGTAGATGATATTTCATCTATTATCTCTTGATCAAATTGAGTATATTTCTTTTCAAAAGGAATACCTTTCTGCCTTAAATCCATAAAAAGTATTTCGTTTGTTCTATCTCTATGAACTTTGTTAAGATTATTTTGTTCAAATTCTCTTTGCTTTTTATTTGCATTAAGTATCCAAAGGGTTACACTAATATCTGTAGTATAAAACATATTTCTAGGTAAAATTACGATTGACTCTACTAAATCATTCTCGATAAGTTTTTTCCGTATCTTATACTCTTCTCCACCACCACTTAATGCACCATTTGCAAGAATAAATCCAGCTACTCCATTTTGAGATAATTTTGATACCATGTTAAGTATCCATCCATAGTTCGCATTTGATGTTGGAGGAGTATCGTATCCATTCCATCTAGGGTCATCTACTAGTTCATTTGCTGCTCTCCAATCTTTTTGATTAAAAGGAGGATTAGCCATAATAAAATCAGCTTTTAAATCTTTGTGTTGGTCTTTTGCAAATGTATCAGCTGGTACATCTCCAAGATTTGCAGATATTCCTCTGATGGCTAGATTCATTTTGGCTAGTTTGTAAGTAGTAGCTGTGTACTCTTGACCATATACTGAAATATCTTTTTTACTTCCATTATGTGCGTCTATAAACTTCATAGACTGCACAAACATACCACCAGAACCACAAGCAGGATCGTATATTTTACCTTTGTATGGTTCAATCATATTTGCAATAAGGTTTACTATAGATTTTGGAGTATAGAACTCTCCTTTACCTTTACCTTCTGCAATAGCAAATTTACTTAAAAAGTATTCATAAACACGACCAACTATATCGTGACCTTTATCTTCTATAGTATTAATATTGTTGATAGTATCTATTAAAGTAGATAGTTTACTTATATCAAGTCCAAGTCTTGAAAAGTAGTTATCAGGTAATGCACCTTTTAAAGATGGATTATTCTTTTCTATAGTTGAAAGTGCTGTATCTATTTTAAGTGCTATATCATCTTGCTTTGCATTTTGTTTTATAAATGACCAACGTGAGTTTTCAGGAATATAGAAAACATTTTGCATTGTATAAAACTCTACCATATCAATAAATGCTTCTTGATCTTCATCTATTAACTGTTGCTTTCTTTCTTCAAATGTATCACTTACAAACTTTAGAAATATAAGTCCTAAAACAATATGTTTGTATTCACTTGATTCAACTGTTCCTCTTAGTTTGTTTGCACTTTCCCAAAGAGTTTCTTCCATAAATTTCTGTTTTTTAGCTTTTGCCATTAAATAAATAGTCCTATAATATTATTTTTTATTATTTTATCAAAATTATTTTAAAAAGATTATCATTCTAGTCAATTCCTTGAGTTAAAACAATGATTCTTTCATTATTCCTTACGTTCTTGTTATTAACCATAAATTTATCATTAACAATTGCTCCAATATATATCATATTATTTTCTAATAAATTTAATTTTAGATTTACATACTCAAGTTCAAATAATGGTTCATAATCATTTTTATCAAGGATATAGAACTCGTTTCCTTTTGACTGAGTGATTTCATCAAAAATTGTTACAATATTACTATTAAAAATCACCTGTGTAATATACTCTCCTACAAGTTTTTCTGATAATATAATATTATGTTTAAGTTTTGTATCAATGAGAAGTTTTGCATTAACAGGATCATTAATAATATTTACAATAGAATTTAATAATCCGTGATTATTTTGATAACGATTTCGTAGATACATTGTTAATATAAATTCATCATCATCAGGCATATTTAAAATTATCATATCGTAGTTTTGTGATACAATTCTATCCCAAAAATTATCCTCTATATAATTATTATTATCTAAAACTATTCTTTCTAAATTTTCTACACTTTCTGGAGTTAGAAACTCTATTATTTGTTTCTCTTGAATATCATCATAATTACCCATAATACATATATCTCTTGAGGTTTTAAGTTTTGGCCTACTAATCTTTGAAGTTTGGATTGAATTATCTTCAAAAATATCTATTGAATATTCTAGTTTATTTTTTAATATAGTTATTATCTTATCATTCTTTAAAAGAATTAAATCTTTATTAGGATTTAAGATCAAGCTATTATCACGTATTATACCAATTAATATACCATCTATAAATTGCATTGAAGCATTTCTAAAAGTAATTTCTTCCTTAAAAATATCTTCAAAATTCAAAGTGTAGAATTCAAAGTCTTCAAAAGATAATAAGTTTGTATAAACTTTAAAGTAATCTGGTTCAATTATAGAACGGTTCAAAAAGCTTTCAACGATGTTATTATGATTAATAATTCTGTATTTATTCTTTGTATCTCTAAAAATCTCTTCATAAACCATTTTTAGAGTTTTATTATTTTCAGATTCTATTATAAATTTAAGTTTTTGATTATCGAAATGTTTGTTAGATAAAAGATATCTTGAGATTTTTATATTTAAATATTTCGTATTATCTGTCTTTTCTTCTAATATCAATAATTTTCTTGCTCTATTAATATTAAGCTTGATATAAGAGTTCCAGTTAAGTAAATCCCCTTTTATTAGAACAATGTTAATATTTGAATATTCTTTAAGGTTTTGACCAAAGTTCTCAATATCATTTTCAAAAGGTAAAAATATTAATACATCTTGTAATTGCTCTATATCCTTATAATAGTAGTTTATTTCATTTAATATAAATTCTAATTTTGAGTTTTGATTTATAATTACAATATGATTTTCACCTTTGTAAGGGTAATATCCATTCTTAATATCTCTAGAAATATTTGTTAATAATTCAGTGATAATTGAGATCAATGCACCACCTATAAATAAACCAATAAGTAATTCAATGACACCAAATGCCATTTCTGTATGAGATGAAGTCTCAGCTAATGCAGGAGGGTCTAAAAATATCATTAAACTTGTCTTCTCACCACTTGCATAAACAAATGAAAAAAGTATAATAAAAAAAGAGCTTAATATAAATAGTACAATAAATTGATAAAAAATTGATGATGTAGCAAAGTTACTTATACTAAAAAGATTTCTAATAGTATCTTTAAGTCTTAAAAACTTTAAAATCCTAAAAAATCTTAAAAATCGTACAACTCTTGCTAGTAATATATCTCCTGGAATACTTGTAAATAAATAAGAAATTAATGTAAATATATCTATTAAAATAAAAGGGGTAAAGCTATAACGAAGCCTACCTTTTAAACCTTTGTATTTGTTGTCATAACCAATAGAAATATATCTTGCAATAAGTTCGATTAAAAATATAGATACAGTAGTATATTCAATAATTAGAAGTATCTGTTTTACTTCATTCGTAAAATGGAAAATATCACTCCCAAAAGATGCAAAGATATTTATAAGCACATTTATAAGAATGATATTTTGTACAAGAACCCCATATTTGATGGAATAAGGTCTTTCAAAAGATTTGTAGACTTCTTGAATCATTAGACTAATCTTGGATTCAACATTTTCTCTATATTATCAAAACTTTCATCTGTTTGTGCAATTAACATTTTAATTGCATCTTTATCATTTTTCTGTTTATCAATATGATAAATAGTCATTGTTATAGCTAATCCAGTTATAGCCCCAACAAAGACTGTTGTCAAAATATCTGAAAAAGGTTCTAATACAGCTGTACTTTTAATAAGTGTATCGATGTATTGTTCTACAATAACTCCTATACTAACAATTAATCCAGTTGCTAAAAGTTTCTTTGCTTCATGTAAAGCTTCTTCATAAGTCATATTTTCAGGTGGAAAAATTAATATTTTTACTGCTTTAAAAAGTGAAAAAATACCTTCTCGAATAATTCTAACAACTCTTTTTCCTGTTGTTACAAATGCATTAATAACAACAGTAACCAAGTTTGAAATGAATCCAGAGATAAATCCATCTTTAAATGCTATAGCAACATCTTTCCACTTATCTTTGATTCTTATTGATATTCTAGTTAACCTTTCTTTTAAAACACTAAAGAATCGATCATCATCAAAAGAGGTAGAGTATCCATTTTTATAAATATCTATAATTTCATCAAAAACTGCTGTAAAAAATTCTGTAATGACAAGTCCTAAAGCCTGTTGCATAGCCATTTTAGTACCTTCGGTAGCACCTGTAATTGCAGTATTTTTGGCATAGTATGCATCTTTTTCAAGATTTGATGGTAAATGATTTTCTTTTGTTGTTTTTCCTTTTTCTATTTGTTCTTGAAGTTTTTCTTCATTAATATCATATCTATCTTTATTTTTAGTCCCTTTCTCTGTTTCCTTTTCTGCCCACTCTTCTTTATCATAGTCTCTCATTGATTGATTTATAGATCTATCAGTTAATGCAAGATTATCTTTATCAGTTGCAAAATCAGCTTTCTGTTTTTTTGACTGCATAAAACCACCATCTTTATGGTATTGAGAAAGAGATTCTATATGATCAGGACTAGTTGTATCTGCCTTTTGTATTTTACCTGTATATGCATCTTGTACATTTCCACTAGTATCCATTTGACTTTTTGTATAGTTACTACCTACACTATTCTTACCTTGACCTGCAAATTGTTCACCGTTACTATTTTTAGTTCTTTCATAGTTATTTCTATTATATTCATCTTCTTTATTTGCATAAATCTTTTGATTTGCATTATGAATTGTAGTAACATTTCCACCAGTTTTATCATAAGCAGCTACTAGATGACCTATTCCGAATGGAGTTACTATTGAATTAATAACATCTTTTTTGCAATCAGTTATAAGTTGGTCAAATCTAGCTTGATTAAAATCTTTTTTAAATTGAATTAAAAATTGTTCTGCTTCTTTTTGAGATACACTCGTATCATAAAAATCTTTTGTTTTTTGATAAACATCATTTACTTTATCAATATCACAATTAGAATTTAGAAATTTATTCACTTCATTTTCATCAACTTCATTATTCAAGATTGTTGAACTGTTTTTTAATTTCTTTCTTTTTTTAAACCTATCTAAACTATTATTTGGCATCTAGTACTCCTATTAGTAATCAATAAATGTTTTTATAAAAACATTTATTGATTACTAGAGAAAATCTTAAATTTTCTCTAGTTTAATTAATTATGCAAGTTGTGCAACTTTTATATCAAAAGCTTTCAAGAATGCATCTTCTTCTTTATGTACAACTTCATCTGATTCCATAATCATTACTAAGAAGTTCCTAAGTTCTGGTAATTCAATTGCATCAACTTTCTCTAAATGCATCATAGCTTCATTGAAAGTTGGAGGATTTGAAATAAAACCTTGAATTTGTTCTACAATATGAGTAGGATAATTTTTAGAAGTTAAACCTCCAACAAATTCATTTAGTTCAATAATCTCTTCAGGTGAAATTTCTCCATCTGCATTTGCCATAGAACAACCTAATGCAGATAATGCAATAACTAAATTTGTATGTTTTTCATGCTCTTTAAATCCATGTTCATATTTTTCTGATTTTTGCTTAAATTCAGACATTTTTGCTTCTTGTGCTTTTTTCTCATCATCATCAAAAGAAGATGCAACTGCACCCGCTGTAGCTCCCACTACACCCGCACCGGCTGCAACTGCTCCAGCTCCAGCTAATGAAGCTCCAATACTTGCCGCTCCAAGAAGTGATCCTCCCCCTGTAAAGGGAGCTGCTGCTACAGCACCAACACCTAATGCTGCCATTCCTAATATTTTACCCCAACCCATAATTAATTCCTTTTTTTATTAAATTTATCTGTAAAGAGAATACAAAAAATCTACTTATATTTATATTATTATTTTATAATTTTACTATATATATTATAATTATTTTTAAAATTATAATATTATTTAATGATAAATTATTCCGTTTCAAATAAAAGATTATTACCTACCTTACTAGTTTTAGATATATATTCTAAAAATTACTACATTAAAAACTTTCTTCTTATATTTAAATTAATTCTTATTATTTTCAAGATAATCCAGTAAACTTTGTGTAAATCTATCTTTTAAAGCAATTGGAGATATTATTCTTATATGTGGAATCCAATATTTAACAATACCTAGAATCTCATTTTCATAAGAAGCTTTTGTTGATATGATTGTCTTAGTTGCACTTTTCTCTAAAATTGTATAGTTAGCTAAAGTATTTTTCTTAAAAAAGTACTCAGTAATAGAATTATCTAGTTCAAGAGTAACAATAAGTTCATCTTTTGTAAACCAGTTAAGCTTGTTATCCTCTATAATTTGAATAAATTCACTATTAACTTTAAACTTATTATCAAGTTCTCTTAAAAGCTTCATTTTACTAAATGTATATGTCTTTAATTGATTATTCTCATCTGCCACTAAATACCAAGTTCCATTGTTATTTACTAACTTATACGGATTAACATCTCTCTTTTTATTATTATAAAAGTAACTTATTCTCTTTTTATTTTGTATAGCAAGATTTACTATTTTAAAATCATCACTTTTTGAACTTATATCTTCAAAACCTTGATTTTTAATCAATATTGTATTATTTATTTTATTATTCAATATTTCTAAAATAAATTCTTTTGTTAAATCTGGAAAAAGAGAATCAATTCCACTAATTAATGCAAAATCTTTAATATCAGAAAAAGTAAGTTTACCTAAGACTTTTTCACTAAGTGCAAATAGGTTACCTTTTCTTTCCAAAGGTAAAGAAATAAGCCTTGTAGTTAAATCTCTTCTAATTGTACGTTCAGAGACATTAAACTCATTAGCTAAACCTTCTATAGTTAATTGCTCACCTGAGTTTAGTTTAATTATTATTTCTGCTAATCTGATAGCTAATTTATCATTTATCTTATTCATAAAATTCTTTTTCTTCTTTTCTTCAAAGTATCTTCTTTAGGACATTATTTTTCTAAATAATAAAATTTAAGAAAAAAAATAAGATAATATATTCAAATATTATCTTATTATAATTAATTATATATTAATTCCCCATTTTTCTTTAGCACAATTTATTGTAGTTTGATCATCTTGCACGAATTTCCACCCATTTTCTAAATAATTTTTTGCTGTCATCTCATTTCCTTTAATTCCCAACCAAGTTTGTAAACTAATAAATATTAGATTTATTAGCAAGATAATAGTAAATTCATCTTCTTCTGTAGGCATTAACGGTGGCGTAACAATAAAAACAACCCATAAAACAAGAAATAATCCACCCCATACATATAGTTTTCTTAAAAATAATGGTAAACCCAAGAAACTACTGAATAAAAATAGAGTCCAACTCCAACCAACTTTAACTTCTTTTATCTCACCTGTGTGAGGGTTTGTCATTTTAACTTTCATTTTATTTCCTTTTTTATTATTTGATTTCATTTACTTTAATACCTTTATTAAATAATATTTCTTTAGGTACGCCACACACAGTTTGAATACATTCTTGATCATTGCAAGTTCTCATAATTGTTTTTTTTATATTTCTTGGTAAATTATCGATATCTAAATTAATATATGTCATAGAGTTTTCAATATCTACTAAGGAAATCATTTCGCCTATTGCAGTGATATTTCCTTTTACACAAACTTTTTTAGAAATATAATCATTGTAATCTACTACAAAATCAGTTACTAAAATAATACTTGTAGTATTAGTAACCTCTAAATTTTTTAAATCTGTATAATTTATATAGTTTCCCGTTTCTTTTCTTTTTAAATATATTGGATTAAGTTTATTATATAGACTCTTGTTACTGTATTTTAAATCCATCTGAACAAAATCATCTATATGTTCATGGTTTAATAAAGCAAAATCAATTCCTTCATTTGCAGATGAATATGTATCTAATGTATACCCTTCTTTCTTTAGTCTAAGTACAATATCTTGAGAGATATTGTACTTCTTGATTATGTATTGCTCATACTCTTCAGGAATAAACTCTTCTGGACTTATTCCTTCATTACTTATTTGTTCCATATGATTATACGTTCCTGCAAATAAGCACATTTTTAGTATTAAAACTAATATTACGTTTTTTAATAACATTGACATGTTATAACTCCTTTTTATTTAAATAATTTTAACTTGATTGATTGACAAGGTGTGTCACAAAAAATATTTATTAATCTAATTTAACTACGCACTAAGTTCAAAATCACTTGTTACTATAGTATTAGATTGAAGATACCTAATTAATTCAGTTCTTGAAATATGGTTCTTAGATCCAATCTTTACTGCTTCTATTTCTCTTTTGTATAAAAGCTTTTTGCACATATCACTTTTAATAATTCCTAATTCATCTATATCTTTAATAGTAAATAGAATTTTATTAGGGATTAATTCTTCATAATCTGTATTCATTTTATAACTCCATTTTTTTAATTATCGATAACTTAATTGGTTTAAAAGACAAATCTCTTTCAACTTCTAAGCCTAGTGGACCTTTTAAACTTTCAAGTTCTGATAAATTAAAATACCCCAATTCATTCTCTAATCCTTGAATATACCCATAACAAGTATTCTCATTCTCTTTTGATATTTCTATTATGTACCAAGTCCAGCTTGAATCAGGTGTAAATAACTTAACATGACAAACAGGATTTTTTATTTCTTCCGTATCGTATAAATTAGGTAGTTTTTCTAATAATTCTTTATTTAATAATTTCATAAGACCTTCTTTTTATATTTTAAGCAGCTTGTTCAATTTGTTTATACCATTGTTTAGTCTTGCCATCCCATCTAAAACCACAAGCTTTTATCGAATCTTTCTTTGAAAAAATATCATCACCAGTAATAAGTAAATATCCATTTTGTTCTAATATGTTTAAGCCTATGTTATATAAAGATGAATATTCAAACTGATTAAATGATTGATGTGATTGTTGAGTATTTACGTTAGTTTGTTCATTTCTCGTAGTTTTATTTGTATTAGATATATTTTGATTTTGAGAATAATTTTTAACTTGTGGAGAGGTATTATGATTTTTAGTTTTATCATATAGTGAATTACCAAACTGATTACCAAAAGTTCTTAGAGTTCTTTTTATACAATCAGTTATAGCTTCTTTTGCTCCATTCTCATGTGCATCTGCTAAAGTTTTTGCAATACCTGTTCCAAATCCTACATCTTCTCTAGAGATAAGATTTGTATGAGTAGTGTTGTATATAACAATCTTTACTATTGCTTTATAACAAACAACTAAATTTTGATTAGTATTAGTCTCTTGAGACACTTGCTCTAGTGTTGAAATAGTATATTCCCAATTACCAAAACCAAATACTATATTAGCCGTTTCAATAATATCAAAGCCCTCTAAATAAGAAAGATTGATATTTCCTTTTGTTCTAGTTTTAATTCTTGAAGAGTTTAACTCATCATTTAATATCTTTATTTGTTTTTCATCAAACATAATTAACTCCTTATGCTGCTGTTTGTAAAGTTAATATTTCATCAGTTATTGAACTATCATTATCTTTTGATAGTTTCTTTGCATTAACTTTTATTTTAGAAGGAGTTACAACTGTAGTATTTGATATTTCAATAAACTCAGATAACTCCACTAATCCTTCTTTAGTATCAATTGCTTTTTCAACATCTTCTAAATCTACTTCAAATTTAACAAACCCTAATCCCATTACGGAATTAGAGTCTTTTATTTTTATATTTCTCTTTTCTTTTGAAGATTCTTTTGTAACAGTTAAAGAAGAGATAACATTTCCATCAATTCTATCAATACCATTTTCTATTAATATTTGTGCAGTAATTTCTTTTGCTAAATCTAAAGACGTAGCTAATTTCTTTTTCAAAGATTGAAGTTCTGAAATATCACTATTTAAAATATCTATTTTAGATTTTAACTCTTGTAGTGATAAACCAATATAATCAGCTCTTTGATAGTAAGGTTTTGAAGTATCTTCTAATATTGTTTGTAGATACTCCTTAAAGAACTTAATAGATTTAGAATCACTTAAGTATTCCATTTGCGTTTGCAATTTATAGTTTATTAATTTCATAACAAATTCTTTTAAGCAGCTAAAGGTTCAGGTTCTTTAATTAGGGCTATTCTTTCTGCAATATCCCAAAGACCTTTATTTATGTTTGTATCCTTTGAAATAGAAGTAATTTCTTTAGATGTAAACTTTCTTCCTGTTTGGCTATTTACACCACTTACATTACCTCTAATTAGATTTTCTTGGATTACGTTTAACGTAGTATATAAATCATCTTTAAAATCTTCATCTCTATGTGGTAATAGCAAATCATTGTGATTGATATCTAAATGTTCATCAAATCTTAAAGATATTGAATTTTTAGCAAAGCTTTCTTTTTCACTAGTATTTAAATAAATAGATTCTAGTTTTTCTATTTTATTCATAAGTTTATCTTTAACAGTAGTAATATTTGCAACTGCATTTAAAACATCATTTTCTTTATCTCCTAGATGTTTGATTTTATAAGTTTCAAATACACTATCTGAAATTACTAATCCATTAGCACAGACAAATCTAAATACACCTGCGCTAATAGAAAAAGATTTACTCCTATCATGGGAATTAAATAGTAATAGTTCAACTGCATTATCTTTTGGATTTAGTAGATCTTCGAAGTGTCTAAATCTAACGCAATGTTGTTGAAAACCCTCTTTTTCTTCATTTCTAACATTAGCTTGATTTACACTCATTGGATACCAGTTATTAGCCCTTATTTCTTCAATTACATCAATTGTAGGGATAAAGTGGTATTTATTACTTACGTCACTGTGAGGGGCCTGTGAGAACAATGTAGGGGCATGTATGTTTAATTCTTCATTTGTTAATGGTCTTGTTGACATTTTATTTTCCTTTTTTTATATCTAATCTTTTTTTCTAATTAAAAGTCATTTGACTAAAACTATTTTTCTTCTTTTTCTAGTGCTTCTTTAATAATTGTTGCACCAATTATTAATATTGTTAAAAGTACTTTGGGAGGAATCACATATACTCCTTGAATTTGATTCTAAATATAAAATGCTTCTCTAAAAGAATGTTCTATATCTTGTCCATTGCTGTAATATATGATTAGATAAATTTGAAAACTAATATAAATTATTTAGTAAGAGTTTGTGATTTAGTTTATTAGAGGAAAAAGAATGTGATTGATATTTTTAAGGATTGTTTTATTTATTTGTTTCTAAAGGAATAGTATTAGCTTCTAGATAAGCGATTAAAGATAATCTTGAAATAAAGTTTTTCTTTCCAATTTTAACAACTTCAATTTCTCTATTATAAATTAACTTTTTTAACATAGCTTCCTTAATTAATTTTATCTCATCAATTTGACGAATACTAAAAAGCATGTCACTAGGCAAAAGTAAATTGTAGTCTGTAATAGTTTTCATTTTAAAATCCTTTTTTGTTTTGTTTTTTATTTTCTATCACTTAATATGTTTTATTAAAAAAAATTAATATAAATTCCAAAAATATAAAAAGTAGTTGTAATTATTGTGGTTAATATTACGAATCAAAAATAAAAAGTATTGAATGTAATTTAAATCTGGAGTTAATCTAAAATTATCTAATTTCTGTCTTTTTATTTCTCTCTTCCTAAAAACTGAATAGTTATTGTAAGCATTAACTTTACTATTCTTTAATTTAACATCATTAAAGTACATTAGGTAATATCTATCTAAAGCTTTTTCTATAGAGTTTATATTAAAGTCGTATTTATTAAAGAATTTTGGTTGCAATTTAAGTTCAAACCTAGTTAATGGGAAATCTAGATCTTCTTTGTGAGACTTATCATAGAGATATGATCTTAAAACAGCTGTATCTGATTTCTTTTTAGTTTTAAACTTTTCAATATATGTAGTTTGACCAGAAAACTTCTGTTCTTCTCCAATATCATAATACTTTGTTTTAGGTGATTTCTTAACACACATAGCTAACATGTTTTTAAAAAGACACCGTACATCTATACAAATATCTAACTCAGTAATTTTAAATAAAATATTTCTACTATTACAAAAGCTACATAAGTTTATTAAGTGGTGAAAAGATCGTCTGTCCTTATTTAAAGAATAAGTTTTTAACCCAGCAAACTTTATAGATATATAAGATTTAGATATAAAACCTGAAGAGGTGTATGTATTAAAACTACCTGAGGTTATCCTGAATAATATACTATTATTTAAGTATGCAGTATACATCAAACCATACCCACTATAAGTATTCATTTCTTCTTTAATGTATAAACCAATATTTCTTAAATAAATTAATATTTCATCTTCAGTCTTTTTCTTTTCTCTAAGATTAAAGAAATCTATTTGTAATACTATCGTATCAATTTCTGTTGTATAGTTCATTGTACTTCCTATGTTTATATTAGAAATAAATATATATTGGTACAACATATAACTCTATATTATAGGGAGAGATGTATTTATATATTTATTACTTCAATACATAAGATACTTTCAAATTTTTTTTAATAAAGGTTTATATAATTACTACGGAATAACATAATTTAAGAAAAATAGAGATGGGTTAAAATGTTAAAAAAGATTAGAAACTAATAAAATTTTAATACTGAATAATATAAATATAATTGTATCTTCTTACATTTTCATTGCCATTTTAATTGCTAAAAGATTTATTTAAGGCTATACTTACCAGTAAGAATATTACTAGTAAGTAACTAGTAAATTACTAATTGATAGAAAGAAGTGAGATAAACGAATGACGAATGATATAAATTCAATTAAAAAATGGTACGATGATTTCAAGAACAATATAATAAATATTAATATTTTAATGCTGACATTTAAGAAATCAAGTGATATAAAAGAATTTATAAAAAATATAGAAACTAACAAATCTACAAAAGTTATAAGTTTAAATAATGTAAAAGAGGAGGACTTAAAAGCAGATAGAAATTTTAATCTAATTATTACAACTACAATTAATATATCATTGAACAATTTAATTAAAATAAAAGATTTTAAAAATTATATATTATATAAAAAAATATCTAATTTTGATAAAAAAGACCTACTTAATATGCATTCATCAAGCATATTATTTACAGATAACTACAGTTGGTTTGATATGATTAACAAACCTTATTCAGTAAATATTTTCATCTCAAAATTCTTAAATTATGATAATGGTTCTGAAATAGAATTTGACAAAAATGATGTAAAAAGGCTCTTATTTAGAAACAAATCTTTTATTGATATTCATGTAATTCAAAATGATTTAAAATACTTACAGGAACAAAACAAGTTAACATCAAGACTTGCAATATTTATTTATAAAATAAGTACATATAACTTTAATGCATCAGATAAACTAGTTGGATTAGTTTATCAAGATAAATATGAGAAAAGTAAAGTTTTTAATAATAAGCATTATAATATCTCAAATACTAAAGGATATGATGTAATAGATAATAATAAAGAATTATTACAAATTGCAAAATATTTATGTATGAATACAAATAGTAGAATAGAAACTATAGCAGAAGCTACTCAACTAAATATTAATACAGTAAGAGGTTTTCGTGAATAAAACTTATTTAACTATAGAATGGATAAATAATTTGGTAAAAAATAAAATCAATAATTCTGTTTTACTTTTAATTATAGACCATAATTATAAAAAAGAAAAATTGATAGATACTATTAAGAAAGAGCTAGAAATAATTAAAGCTAAAAATTATGAATTTAAGGAACTTGAAGATGTTGCAAGAGATACTGAACATATAAAGAATATCATTATAATAAAAGAGCAAGGTATAGATGCTAGTAATATTGAAAGTATAAATTGTAAGATACTTTCTTGTTATTATCTTGATTTATTTGGATATGGTTTTACAAAAAAAGAATCTTTATCTGAACTCTTTAAAGTAGAAATTAAAAAACTAGATGAATTAATAAACATAGAAAAACCTTTATTCTACATTCAAAAAAGAGATCCTTTAGATATATTAAGTTCTGAAAATGAAAAGGTGATGTTTGAATATATTAATTCTATATTTTGGCAAAGCTCATCAAATAAGAATTATTGTGTGTTTAATAAATATTCTATTTTAAGATATAACGATAGCATTATTAGATTAGATATAATGATTTTTATTAAGCACAAAATACTTACTTCAAGATTAGCAATAATAATATATAAAGTTTCAACTTTAAACTTCCGTGACTCGGATACAAAAATTGGACTCTTTTACAAAAAAGAATTAAAAGTAAAAAGCAAAAATATGCAACTTCCTAAAGTTAAGCCACCTCAAATAGTTAAAACATATAATTTAAAGGGGATCGTTCAATAATCTTGATTAGTATCGTATACTACTATATATCATAGATTTTTGAGACTGTTCAAAATTTTGTGTCAAAGTTTGATAGTCCAGAATTTATCATAGTTAATCTTATTAATCCTAATTTGTTCCAAAAGGTACAGAGACTGTGAAAGAACTAAAGCCATTGATAACAAGAAATTAGCTAAAATATAGTTATCAAAGATTAACAAAAAGGCCTAAAATGCCGAACTACAAAGAAGGATTAAACCGTCATCAACAACTCTTATTTCCTCCTAGTATGGATGAGTATGTTGATGAGAATAATCCAGTAAGAGCTATTGATAGCTATGTCGATAGTATAGATTTAGCTGCCTTGGGAATATTTACTTGTAACGGTGGTTCTGAAGGTCAACCAGCATATCATCCATCACTACTTTTAAAGATTTACCTCTATGGATATCTAAATAGTATAAGAAGTT
>NYWO01000097.1 GCA_002685075.1 Arcobacter sp. | reverse complement strand
GGATATATGTTACCATGGGGACAAATGTCTTACTGGGCTGCTATGGTTATTACTAACTTATTTGGTGGAGTTCCTGTAATTGGTGATGCTTTAGTTGTATGGATTAGAGGTGACTTTAACGTTGCAGATGCTACTTTAACTAGATTCTTTATGTTACACGTATTCTTATTACCTGTTACAATTATGGGTATTATTGCATTACACTTCTATACATTAAGAATTCCTCATGTTAATAATCAATCTTCTGAAGAGTTTGATTTTGATGAAGAAGCTGAAAAATATTTAGCAGGAAATAAAAAAGAGTCAAAAGTTATTCCTTTCTGGCCTGTATTTATTTCTAAAGATTTAGCTGTATTAGGTATTTTCTTAATCTTCTACTTCTATTTAGTATTCTTCCACTATAACTTCGCTATGGATCCAGTTAACTTTGATCCTGCTGACAATATGGTTACACCAGCTCATATTTATCCTGAGTGGTATTTCTTATGGTCATATGAAGTATTAAGAGGTTTCTTCTTTGATATTGCTGGATTTAAAGCCTTTGATATTGGATTAATTGCATTTGCTTTCGCAAATGGTATTTTCCTTGTATTACCTTGGTTAGATAGAGATCCAGCTATTTTACCAGCACACAAAAGACCTGCATTCTTTATTTGGTTCTGGGTATTAATGGCCGATTTAATTGTACTTACTGTATATGGTAAATTACCACCAACAGGTGTAAATGCATGGGTTGGATTCTTTGCCGCAACACTATTTATTATACTATTCTTAGTATTACCAATTATTACAAAAATAGATGCTAAAAGAAGGGGATCATTATAATGAGAGAATTAAAAATACTAGCAGTAGTAGTAGCTTTAACACTTATTACTTACTGGGGAGTTGAGCCATTTGCTCACTCTCAAATGCACCCACATGTTGCTGATGCAGATTACAAATTTGCAGATGTTGATGGATTAAATGGTACAAAAGGTGATCCAGTTGCTGGTGAAGCTCTTGTTACTGCTAACTGTACAGCTTGTCACTCTATTAAATCTAAGGGATTCCCTGAAGTTATGGATAATGCAAGTTCAGCAGCAGCTTATGGTGTTACACCACCTGATTTAGGATCTGCTGGGAAATTATATAATGCTGATTATTTAGCTGCATTTATTAAAGATCCTGCAAAAGCTTCTGATGTTTCACATAAATTTGTAGACGGACGAGCTCATCCAATGCCAGGTTACGGTTGGATGCAACCACAAGAAATTGCAGATATGGTAGCATATTTACAATCTATTGCTCCAAAAGAAATGTCTAATAAAGAAGTATTTACAGATGCTTGTCAAAGATGTCACTCTATTAAATATGCAGATATGCAAAAAGGAACAATGGCAGCATTTACTCCTAATGACAATATTAAAGATTACATGGGTAAATTACCACCTGACTTATCTCAATACATTAAATCAAGAGGTCATGAATATTTAGAAACATTTATTAATAATCCTCAAAAACATCTTGAAGGTACAGCAATGCCTAGAGTTGGATTAACTAAAGATTCACAAGATCAAGTTATTACTTATCTTGAAGAAGTAGGTGATACAAGTAAAGCACAAAGAGAAGAATTAGGACCTAAGTTCTTAATTTATATGGTTATCTTTGCTATATTTGCTTTCCTATGGAAAAACTCTAAATGGAGAGAAGTTCACTAGAACTTCTTTTTCTTAAGACATAAAAAAAGCTTAGAAATTAATTTCTAAGCTTTTTTTTTAATTAAAATATTAAATCTAAATAAGTATTTTAGAGCTAGCACTTAATATTGCAGTCTCACTCCGTAAGATTAAAGATGAGTTAAATCCAACTATATTATCTTTATTAAAAGTAAATCTTTCATCATTTGAAAAACCACCCTCACATCCAATAACTAATGTTTTAATATCACTTTTTTTATCATCTATTGAAGTTTCACAAAAATCCAAAAAGTATGTATCTTCATTCTGTTTTACAAACTGCTCTAAACTATCAGATAATTCAAGTTTAATAATACTTGATCTTCCACATTGAGAAGAAGAGTTAATAAGTATTTTTTCTAATTTTTCTATATTTAATTTAAAATTCTTTTGAGAATATTCACATAAAATAAATGTGATTTTTTTAACACCTAGTTCATTTAATGAAGCTAAGTATTTTTCTACTGTTTTAGGATCAACTAAACACCAGCCCAAATGTAAATCATTTTTATTTTCAACTTCTTTTTCTTCGCTAGAAATTAATGACAAAATTGCAGATCTTCTAGAAATAGAAATAAGTTTATATAAATATATAGCATTATCTTTTAAATTTCTAAAATAAATCTCATCATCAATTTTATGACGTCTTGCTTTTATTAAATACTTATATGTATCATCACTTATTTCTAAGCTTGAAGACCCACAATTAATATCGTATGTAAATTGCATTAAAATATTTTACTTATAATATAAATTACAACTATAACAGAAATTTCGATTGTATAGATTTTTCTTGCATATTTATAAAACTCTTCTTGAAGTTCAACTTGTTCAAACTTAATAACTCTCATTTTCTTATATCTTTTAATTTCAATTACTAATAAAAAGATTGAAGCAGGTATCATTAAAAATATTGTAATACTCATTGCATGAGCATAAAAAGCAACTATTGATCCTGTGTAAATTACTATTGCGTTTGTTACATGATATAAAGGAGTCATTGCTCTTAATCTTTTTGCCAATCTTATGAACTCTTTTTGTGTTAGTACAGAATATAAATTAAATAGCATAATTGCTAAGAAAAAATATATTGCATAGACGTGTGTATCAATTGCGCTTTGCATTAATTCCATTATTGTTTATCTCACTTTTAAAAATTTTCGCTATTATATCTAACTTGTCATAAGTTTTTATCTTAAATCAAACAAAGGAATAAAATGGCTATTAGTGTAAAAACTGCAATAGATATTATTTCAAATATCAAACCTTTATTAAAATTCGAAATTATCGCGATTGAAGATGCTCAAAATAGAATTTGTGCCCAAGAAGTAATAGCAACAAGTTCATTACCAAAATTCGATAATTCTGCAATGGATGGTTATGCAATTATATATAATAACAAAAATAAAGAATTAGAAATAATTGATACTATTTTTGCAGGGGACAATAATCATACAGTTTTAAAAGAAAACACTTGTATTAAAATAATGACAGGTGCTAGAGTTCCTAAAAACACAACTGCAATTATTCCTAAAGAAGATATACAAACTATAAATGATAAAAATATAAAAATATTAGAAAATGTAAAAGAATTTCAACATATAAGATTTATTGGTGAAGATATAAAAACTGGCGAAAAACTTATAGATATTGGTGATGAATTAAATTTTGCAAAAATCACCCTACTTGCAAGTCAAGGAATCTCACATATAAAAGTTTATAAAAAACCTAAAATAGTTGTTTTTTCAAGTGGAGAAGAATTAAAACTTCATTATGAAAGAATAGAAGATCATCAAATATATAATTCAAACACACCAACTTTAATAGCACGAGCTAAAGAGTTAGGATGTGAGGTAACTTTTATTGGACAAGCGAAGGATACAATTGAAGATATTAAAAGATTAGTACTAAATTCACTTGATGCGGATTTGATTATTACATCAGGTGGAGTTTCAGTTGGAGATGCTGATTTTACAAGAGATGCTTTTAATGAATTAAATTTAAAAATTTTAATTGATGGAATTATGATTAAACCTGGAAAACCTACAATATTTGGACAAATAAATAATACATATATTTTAAATCTTCCAGGAAATCCACTTGCATCTGCTTTAATTTTTGAAATATTTGGGAAAGTACTAATTCAAAAACTACTAGGATCAAATGAAATAAACCCAAACTTTATAGAAGCAAAAATAAAAGAAGAATTTAAAACAAGAAAAGGAAGAATTACTATAATTCCGGGAACATTTGATGGAGTTTCTTTTACTGTATCAAAGAAAAGATCACCTGGAATGGTTTCAATTTTAGCAGACTGTAATTCTTTAATAATTTTAGATGAAAATGTATCACTATTAGAAAAAAATTCAAAAGTAAAAATATTACCAATAAATTGGAAATTCTTTAGTAAAGAAAAAAAGGACTTTTTAAGCAATGAGTAAAAAATCAACAGCACAAAGCGAAAAAGCTATGCTTGAGAAAAAAAAAGCAATATGTATTTTAAGTGGAGGAATGGACTCTACTTTATCCTCATATATTGCAAAAAAAGATGGTTATGAGATAATAGCTGTTCACTTTAATTATGGACAAAGAACAGAACAAAGAGAATTAAAAGCATTTAGAGATATTTGTAATGACTTAAATATTACAAATAAATATGAGATTGATATTCCATTTTTTACACAAATTGGAGCATCTGCACTAACAGATAATAGTATTGATGTGCCTATTGATGGTGTTGAAACTGGGGTTCCTGTTACTTATGTACCATTTAGAAATGGTATCTTTCTTTCAATAACTGCTGCAATTGCAGAAAAAGAAGAAGCACAAGCTATGTATATTGGAGTTGTTCAAGAAGACAGTTCAGGTTACCCTGATTGTACCGATGAGTTTATTACAGATATTACAAAAGCAATTAATCAAGGAACAAAAGAGACAACTAATATTGAAATAATTACACCTCTGGTTCATTTAAGTAAACAAGAAATTGTTCAATATGCAAAAGAGTTAAATGTTCCACTAGAGCATACATGGTCATGTTATAAAGAAAGCGAATATGCTTGTGGTGTTTGTGATTCATGTAGACTTAGATTAAATGGATTTTCCCTTGCAAATATAAAAGATCCAATTCCTTATAAAGATCAATAATGCATTGGAAGATATCAAAAGAATTCGATTTTTGCTATGGTCATAGAGTTTGGTCACAAACTTTAAATCCTGAATTTTCACTAGATTCATGTTTAAAATGTAGACATCTACATGGGCATCAAGGAAAAATATTAGTGTATTTAGAAGCAAATGAGTTAAAAGATGGAATGGTTACAGATTTTAAACATCTAAATTGGTTTAAAGTTTTTATTGATGATGTACTTGATCATAAATTTATTTTGGATATTAATGATCCTCTATTTGAAACTATAATTCCAAATGTTTCAAAAAATGAATTAATTCCATTTGAAGAAGGTTATTCTATTATTGATTTAAATAAATTCTCACATGAAGCTATACATTTAAAAGAACTATATGAAGGTTATATAATCGTTGATTTTATTCCAACAAGTGAAAATCTATCAGCATGGTTTTTAAAAATTGTTCAAAAGAAAATGGATAAATTAAATGTAAAAGTTTCTCATATAGAGTTTTTAGAAACACCGAAAAGTAAAAGTACCTTTTATGCTTGAGATAAATGAAATATTTGGACCAACTATTCAAGGTGAAGGTAAATTAGTTGGTACACCTTCAGTTTTTATTAGATTTGGGAAATGTAATTTTAATTGTATAGGATTTAATGTTGAATATGAGACTCCAAGTGGAATTAAAAAATGTGGATGTGATACATTTTATGCCGTAGATAGAGAGTTTAAAGACTCATGGACAAATTATAAATCATATGAAGAAATTGTAAATAAAGTTGATAACTTAACAAGTCAAAATCTAAGCCCATATAAAATGGATATTGTGATAACAGGTGGTGAACCTTTATTATATTGGAACAAAGTTGAATTTCAAAAGCTTCTAGAACATTATGTTATCCAAGGGCATCAAGTTACAATTGAAACAAATGCATCTTTAAATCTAAACTTTTCTCATGAATATCAAAAAGAAATAATCTTTTCAATGAGTGTAAAACTAAGTAACTCCCTTGAATCACTAAAGAAAAGAGTAAATTATGAAACATTAAATAAAATTTTAAATAATACAGAAAACTCTTATTTGAAATTTGTAATTGATAAAAATTTATTAGCTGTAGCAAAAGATGAAATAAGAACTATTTTAGAAAATATCCCAAAAGTTGAAGTATATTTAATGCCTTTAGGAGATACAGCTCAAAGCATTAATGAGAATTGTGAAGAAGTAATTCAGATGGCAATTGATTATGGATATAAATATTGTGATAGATTACATATACGAGTTTGGGATAATAAAAGGGGCGTATAGCTATAATATGCAATTATGTAAGAACAATCTTACAACTATTAAATTTTAATAAAGGAAAAAAATGAATTTTACAGGTTCAAACGTATTAGTTACAGGTGCAAGTAGAGGAATTGGTGCACAAATTGCTAAAACATTAGCATCATATGGATTAAAAGTATGGATTAATTATAGAAGTGGAGCCGAAGCTGCTGAAGCAATTCAAAAAGAAATTGAAGCCTCTGGTGGAAAAGCTGCAATAATTAAAGCTGATGTTACAAGTGAAGAAGAGTTTGTAGCTGCAATTAAAACTATAGTTGATGCAGACGGAGAGTTATCTTACTTAGTTAATAATGCTGGAATTACAAAAGATAAATTAGCATTAAGAATGAGTGTTGATGATTTTAACGATGTAATATCTGCAAACTTAACATCTACATTTATTGGATGTAAAGCTTCATTAAAATTTATGGGTAAGAAAAAATTTGGTTCTATTGTAAATATTTCTTCGATTGTTGGAGAGATGGGAAATCCAGGTCAAACAAACTATGCTGCATCTAAAGGTGGAGTAAATGCTATGACTAAAGCTTTTGCAAAAGAAGCAGCAGCTAGAGGTATTAGATATAATGCAGTAACACCAGGATTTATTCAAACAGATATGACTCATGAATTAAAAGATGAAGTAAAAGCTGAATATGAAAAAAATATTCCATTATCAAGATTTGGACAGCCTAGTGAAATTGCTGATGCAGTTGCTTTTCTTTTAAGTGATCATTCATCATATATTACAGGTGAGATTTTAAAAGTTAATGGTGGCTTATACGTATAATAAAATTTACGTATTTTAAAAAGATTATAATTTAAAAGACTTTTTAAAATCTTTTTTGCTATAATACTTTGACAATTTTATAAAAGGATTTAAATATGGCATTATTAGAAGATGTAATAGAAGTTGTAGTTGAGCAATTAGATTGTGATGCGGCAGAAGTAAAAGAAG
>NYWO01000096.1 GCA_002685075.1 Arcobacter sp. | reverse complement strand
TGTGTATTTACATGATAGCCATGATCTTTAGCTTTTGAATATTCTTGAACATATGATATTAAAGTCCAAGAAAATGGTCTATATAATTTATTAATATCTAATATTATTTTACTACCAGCACTATAAGATATCATCTCTACATTTTTTGGATATAGAATATCAGCTGCATAAGGTGGCAAATCTTCTGCATTATGCCATTTTGGAAAACTGATAACTCCAATAAAAAATAATGAATAAAATAGTGGTAAAGCAACTCTTGTATAATAACTTTTTAGTATTTTCTTAAAACCTAAATTTATAAAATAAAAGATATAAGTTAACATTACAACTTGCGCTAGAATCAAATACTCTAATCCTCTTTGAACTGAAACTAAACGTTTAACACCAAAATGAGGTAAATAAAATACTATAAATACTGCAATTACGGCTAACATAATTGAAGACATAAGAAATTTATTTTTTTTAATAAAATAAGTTACAATGGCTACAAAAATTGTTAATCCCATCATAATATATTGTAAAGAAGTGAAAATAATTAGATACATACTCTCTTTACCTGTTTGAGTAGCAGTTATTGCTTGTTTTTTTGTTCCTAATAATTCATCAAGAATTGGTAATGCATCACCAACATCAAGTAATAATCCATACTTGATCATAGCAAGTGTCCATAAATTACCTAATATTGACGTAATAAAAACAGCAATTGAAGCTTGCCATAAAACTTTAAAAGTTATTTTCCAAAAGATAATTGCATTAAACAATATAAGTAAAGATGCAGGAAGTAAAAATAAAGCTCCTCCTCCATGAAAAGTAAATACCGTAAATAGCGTTAAACAATATAACAATAAATTTATATTCTTTTTACTATCAAAGTATTGGATTAAGAAATATATATTTAATAAGAACATAGTACATGAAAACTCATAACCTAATCCAGAAAAGAATCTGTTGTATGGAATATTAGCATACATAACTGCTTCTTTTATATTCTCTTCATTATTTTCTATATAATAAAATGAAAACTTGTCAAAAAAAGTTTTTATCAGAGGTGAATCAGCTGCAAATTCATAACCACTAAAATAATTTCCAAGTGGAGAATAAAAAATTAAACTAGTAACAATAACCCCAAATAAAGCAGTATATCTTGATTTAAACATTTTATATAAAACATAATATGTAACAAAGAAATATGCTAATATCAAAAGAACTGGATAAATTTTAAAAAGTATAATAGAGTCAATATTAGTCCATAAGGCTAAGTTAAATACAAAAACTGGAATACCGTACATAACGGCACCAAACGTATTTAAATCTGACCATAAAACATTCTCTTTTAAAAATCCAACCCAACTAATATAAAAAGACATATCTGAAGAGCCATCAGTAAAAGTAATTAAAGAATTAAATGCAATATTTAAAACGGCATAAGAAAAAACTATTAAATAAAATGACCTTAAAAAGAATTTATATAATGTAATTTTTGATATAAAATTTTTGATATCATTATCTTGTCTTTTTTTAACCGTATTCCAAAATGTTGAGTAATTATCAAAAAAATCAAAAATATTAACTAATATAGATTTCTTTAAATTTGCAAATATTTCTCTTATATCTCTTTTTTCATAATAGATTATAAATAATATTTTAGTAAGTAATAATACAATGATATATAAAGGTATACTAAAAATTTTTAATAATATTAATTGAGGTATCACCAATAAAGCAAAAGTCAATGAATATAATGCATTAAATAATATCTTATCTAACAAATCATTCATATGATCTTGCGGAAATATTTTTGATGGTAGCCAATAAAATATAAAGTATGAAATGATTAATAATTTAATTAAACTTAAACTATTAATCCTTAACGCTTCATATATTGTATTATAATCTATTTCCATTTATTCAATCTTTTCTAATTATTTTTTATAAACACATTCTCTTGCGAATGCATCACTAAAGAAATTTTTATAATACTTTACATCTTTAGATGCTTTTTTAAGGCTATCGTATCTACCTGCTCTAATTACAAAGTATTTACCTCTTATCTCACCTCTAATATTTTTAACATTTTTATTTTCTTCTAATATTTTCTTAAATGAAGTTTCATTTACATCTGAATACAATTGTACACAATAAGCAGTAGTACTACTATTTACATTTCTCATATCAATAATTTTTGAATCATTATCTTTATTTTCATCAGAAATTTGAGCTCTTTGATTCTTAATTGGAGCAGGATCTCCTCCCATTAATTCAATCAACTCTGCATTATCTTCAATAATATTTTGATTTTGCTCTTTTTTTAATACAATAGATCCTAATGCGTATTCAACTAACTTCCATCTTAATAATTCCCCATCAAATCTAGTATCATTATATGAAAAAGGAATCATTGATAAAATCATACCTTTACCAAGATTATTTACAGTTACTAAAGGGATATTATTATTTCTAATTAGAACTTTTCCATCAGGTAAAAAATAATTCTCTGCATAATTATTAACTATCATTCTTAAATTTTCAACATCTTTAAGCCAATTAACATCTGAAGTAACTGAGAAGTTTATTTCTCTTTTTTTATAATTAATATAATCAACTTTTTTAGCTTGATATTTAACAACATGTAATTCATTATTCATAAAGTGTTGTTTACCACTTTTTTGATTAAGCACTCTTTTTGCTTTTGAAGCACTTGTAATTCCAGACTTAGTATATGAATCATAAAGTGTTGTATATATTCCTGTTTCTAACCATAATACACCACCTTGTTCTACCCACCATTTTAAAATTTCTTGTTCTTTTAATGATAAATTATATGAGTAACCTATATTTTGATATAAATCATTTGAAACTTTTTTAAAATTTTCAACCCAAATTGGTAAAACATAGATAAAATCAACTAAATAAGGATTATTTTGGAGTTTCCAAAAATCTATTTCATCAATTCTTTTCGCCTTAACTTTATATGGCTTTAAACTATAAAACTTATCAGAAAACTTTCCTCTATAATCTAATATAGGATTTAAAGAAACAAAAGGGAATTGCTTAACTTGTTCCCGTAAATCCTCTTTCTCAACAACTAATTTATTAATATCTATATCATAAACATCAATTGATTCTGGCTGTAATAATGTTTTTTCTACCTCTGGGTTTATATTAATGTTTCTATTTGAACAAGCTGATAGAAACACAACAACTAAAACTGTTAACATACTAAATAGTATTTTTTTCATTTTCTCTCCTTAAAATGCTGAATAATAATAATAATCTAACTTATTTATAGCTCTTCTTGTATAGTTAAACGTAGAAAAATACAAATATATAGTTCCACATAAAAGTCCAAAAACAGCATACTCAAAACTTATAACTCTACTTAAAATAATACCAACAATTAAATTTATGGCTGTTGCTATTAAAATATATTTTACAGGAACAGTTTGTCTAGACATTGCAAATAAAAATAAGATATTTAATAAACTAGCAACCAAAAATATATATGAAACAGCAGCAATCCAAAAGACAAAAGGTGTTGGTTCCTGTAAAAATATCTTTAATTGTGGTATCTCAAAATACACTCCACCTGCTTTAATTGTAAAATAAACAAATAGCATTACTAAAATTGATGAGATAAAATATATTATTAGAAATTTTTTCATAAAATTACTAATTTTCTTTGAAAACTTTTTTGACTCATTATATTTATATTTAGCAATAATTCCATTCATAATATACATGAATTCATAAATACCTGCTTCAACAAATCCCATTAAAAGTACAAGGGCGATTAATGCCCAATCTAGTCCTAATTCATAAGGAACATTAAACCAAATAAAGTAAGGTTTTGCAGTTTCTGGAACTGTCCATGCAACAATCCTATCTAAAATCAAAAACAAAAAATATAAAAATCCATAAGTATAAAAAGGAACCAAAGAATAAAACATAATTGACGCTTTTGGTAACATAAACCCTTCATCTGTTTCAGATTGATTTCTCATATTTCTTAATTTTAGAAAAACAAAAAAAGTCATTTCTATATCAACAATTAAAATAGTATAAAATTGTGCATCAGGTAATTCTATACCAAAAATAGTATGTAAAAAATAAACAACTATCATACCAAATAGTACATGCATTAATAGTCTACCATGTTGTTCTTTCATATAATATACAGAAGTATTTAAAAAGAATATTGAAAGAAGAACAAAAAACATAATCATTACTAAATAATAGTAGTCAATAAATACACTGAAAAACAATTGAATAATATACAAGAGAATAGCTATTAAGATAACAAATAAAACCCCTATTAAATACAACATTCGAACAGAAGCACTAGCTAGTGCGAATTCTTCAAGTTTTAAATAATAAAGTCCCTTTCTTCCAATGGCTTGTGCAGTTGGTCCAGTAATAACTAGAGCTAAGAATGTTCCAACTGCAATAACAGTTGCAATTTCTAAATCATAATCTAAACTTGACCATATAGCATACCCTAACACAAGTGTAAATAAAATTTGAACAATCATAGGCATTGCAAAAGCCAGACCTTCAATATAATGTTTTGTAACTCTTTTTATTCTATTTGGTTCTTTTTCAATTTTTGCAAGTTTTTGTGGATATTTTCTAGTACTAACAAGCTCATACATATCTTCTGACATATGAAATAGATCATCATATCCATAATCGTTTTTAGCATCAATATCTCTGAGTCCATAAACTTCTAATAATGAAGTTAATTCCAAAGTATTAATAGGTTTACCTCTGTCTTTTGTTATTAAAGGTAATAATTCTAAAAAAGATTCTTTATTTTTTTCTATTAGCATTATATAACCTTTTGTAAAGAGCATCATAACTATCGACCATATCTTCAATCATAAATCCATTTAAAATTGATGTTCTAGCATCTACTCCCATCTCTAATGACATATTTTTGTCATTTAAAACTTCAATAACAGCATTTGAAAAACCATCAACATCTTTTGGTTTTATAACATAACCAAAACCTTCTAATACTTCTTTCGTTCCTCCTACATCAGAAGAAACAACAACTTTTTCACAAGCCATTGCTTCAATAACAACAAAAGGAAATGCTTCAGATATACTTGTTAGCATTACCACATCACCTTCATTATATGCAGCTGCAGGATTTGACGTAACACCTGAAAATTCAAAATTTTGATTTAAAGAAAGCTCTTTAACTAAATCTTCACAGAAATCATAATATTTTTCATCTATTTTAGGTCCATAAAGTTTAAATAATACAGAAGGTATCGAATCAGCAACTTTTTTAGCACATCTGATATATGTTTCAATATCTTTAAGTTGATCAATTCTTGCAACCATTACAACAGTTGGTCTAGTGTTGGCAGCATTTCCATAGTTTCTAAAAATATCTGTATCTATACCATTATAAACCGTTTCAATTTTTTCAGGTGATGCACCATTTTTAAGTTCCCATCTTTTATTATAGTTACAAACAGGAGTGATCACATCAGCAAAATGATAATTTAAACGAACGACTGTATCAATCATTCCCATCAAAAACTCTTTAGTTTGTGCTGGCATTTGTTCCCGTGAAGCGTATAAATATTGTTCTCTTAAATAAACACCATGTTCTGTAAGTAAAAACTTAGATCCATGTTTAAGTTTCGCAATGATACATGGTAAACCACAAAAAGCAGCACCAGATGAATGATAAATATCAACATCAGGTAAAACAGGAAGAATTGAAATAAAGAACCTATATAAAAATCTTAATCCTTCAACTAAATCGTACATACTTGGTAAATCCTGTTTTTCACTCTCAGAATAATGATTTAATACAAATTCTTTATAAGTTAACCAAACAGATTCATGTCTAAATGTTTCATAATAATCATTTTTATGAAAATATTCGTGAAATTCTAATAGAGCATTCCCTAACTTATCTAAGTTATTTTCTTCCTTGTATATATGTGCTAATAAAAGTCTTAGTATCGGGACAAATTCTTCTACAATATTACTTTCTCGAGTATTAAGTTTTCCAATATATATTTCTGAAAAATTTATATCCCTAATATATTCAGTTGGTTCTTCTGAACCCCAAAGTGGTACAGTAATAATATCTGTAACATTTGTTGGTAGTTCAAATTTTAACTTTATATAAGGATGCATCATAATTGGTAGTAAAATAAAATCTACATTTTTCAATTTATGAATCAAGATATCAGCCCAAGTGCTTACTCCTCCTGTTTCATAGGGATACGTTCCTTCAAAAGTTGAAACAACTCTAATTCTTGACATTATATATCTTTTTCCCTAACAGGTAATTACCTAATAGTTTTTCTTTTTCAATAAAAATCATATTATTTACTAAATCAATACTTACTAAACTAACACGATTTAAAGAATCAGCATAATCACGATAATCTGAATTACCTTCTAAATATTTTTTCTTAATTATTGATAATTTTTCTTGCTGTCCTTTTAATTGAACTTTTAACATTGTATTTAATTTATTTAATTCAAATAGTCTTTTTTTATGAGTATCCCATCTATTTAATGCATTTTTAGTTGCTATTTTTAAGTTATTTTTTGACTGTAAAGCTAATATTTTTGCTCTTTGTTCATTTAAATATATATCATTTCTTTCATATAAAGGTACAGTAATTTCTATTCCTGCATTCCAATCTATACCACTATCTTCAGTATCATCTATTAAATCACTACTCCAAGAATATCCTGTAGAAGCATCTAAATCAACCGTTGGCATCTTTCTTGAAGATTCACTTAAGATATTTACCTTACTATCTTTAAGTAAGTTTTGAGCATTTGCAACTTCATAGTTATTATGAAGAATCAACATTCTTTCTTCTTCAATAGAGTGGTTGCTATTTGTAATATTAAAAGGCATTATGAATAAAGGTTTATTACTTTTAGAATTTATACTTTGTTTTAAAAGATAAGTATTTCTTGAATGTAAAATTTTAAATGACATTACTTGCTTTTCTAATTCAATTAAATCATATTTAGCATCTAATACATCTGTAATTGTTCCTAGTCCTTTTTTTCTATTTTCATATATAATTTCATATAAATTTTCTTGAGATAGATATAGTCCATTATAAACATCTAATAAGGTTTGAGAAAAAAGTAAATTTCCATATAAATCAGATCCTAATAATGCTAAGTTATTTTTAGCATCTTCATATTTAATTTGAGCACCTTGCTCTTTAATTCTTTTAACTTGATCATAAATATATGTTTTTTGACCATCATAAAGTCTATACTCCCAATTTAAATCAACAGAAGAATCATGATATCTTCTCTTTTCTGCATCAGAATAATCAGTACCTATTTCTGATCTTGCAGAAATATAAACATTAGAGTTATACCTATCCTCTCTAATCAATTGATTTATTCTTTCAATTTTATTTGTATAATAACTATTTTCAGTTTGTTCATCTTCTTTTAAAAGTCTTTGGAAATAATTACTATAAGAATAACTGTCATAAATTTCTTCTTCAACAGGTTTTTGTTTAAAAATATCTAATGCTATCTTTTTTGTTTCAATTTTATTTATTATCTTATTTTCATAATCTACAAAAGAAAGCTTTTTATCATTTCTACAGTTATTGATAATAATTGTAGATGAACTTATATTATTTTTTGAAATATATTCTTTTGCATCATTATGTTTTTTAAACATTCCAATTCGAAGAGCTTCAATATTTCCTCGCTTTGCTACGTATAGATTTTCACCATATTTTAATTTAGCATTTGAAATTTCATCATTATTAAATGATTTCTTTGATTGTAATTGTATACAGCTATCAGCAGCTAATGTAGCTATAGAAATTAATGATAGTAATATTAACTTATAAATAATTCATCCTTTAAAATAATATATATTATTATAGCATAAAATTAAAAAATTAATCAATAAGCCTTTATAAAATCTCAAAATCTTAATCATAATACTTATAATCAATATTTAGAAATTTGAATAAAAACAAGTATATATTACATATTAAAAAATATTTTTATTGATTTAATAATATATAATGTAGATTAAAATTAGAAGTGTACGTTTAAAAAACTTGGATAGTAAGGTTATTTTAAATCCCAATTCAAATCATAAATGCCTAATTTCTAGAAGTAAAATGATAAGAAGGATTAACAAAATATTTATAAAAAAAATCACACAGTTAAGCATAAAAAAACAATATCAAAACTAGATTGCTCTAGAGAACGAATATCAGGAATGATAAGAAACAAATACTTTTATATGTACTATCCTATAAAACTATATATCAAAAAGTTTAGGTGGAAGATTATTCTTTAGATTAAGAGATAAAATAAAAAAAGTTATCAGTCAGATTTACAAAAAAGTATTATCACCAGTCTAGTTTATCGTTACAGTAAGTTAATGTTGAAAATGATTTGATTGTTAAAAGAAATGGAGGAGCTAGTCGGACTCGAACCAACGCATACCGGATTTGCAATCCGGGGCATTACCAGCTTTGCTATAGCTCCAATG
>NYWO01000095.1 GCA_002685075.1 Arcobacter sp. | reverse complement strand
GCAATTTGTTTTGCTAAATCAGCGATATCAGCGTCAGATAATTTCATTACTTGACCTTTCATAACACCTTTCATAGCTCCACCATAAGAACCGTCTTTATATCCGTTTAATGCAGCAGTTGTTTTAGCAACATCCCAACCAGCAATAATTTGTGATTTACCTAAAGCTTTTTTCTCAGCTTTTTGCCCGTGACATGCAGCACATGATGCAAATGACGCAGCAGATAAAGTTACAGCTGTAGCAGCTGCTACTAATGTAGTTAATACAAGTTTTTTCATTGTTTTCTCCTTAAATTTTAAAGCTACATTTTAGCTTTTGTTTTATTTTGCTTAGCTTAATTTTATCAATTAATCTAAGTTACAAATGTAAGTGTTACATTTAATCGTAGATTAATTGTGTATGCAATTTTAATTTTGCAAATATAAAGGCATATTTTTATATAGTATCTTTTAAATTTAAGGTGATAATATTGAATAATGAATTTATTTTAGATATAAAAAATCTAGATTTCTCATATAAAGAAAACAATCCTATTTATAAAAACTTTTCACTATCTTTAAAGAAAGGTGAACTCGTAACTATCTTTGGGAAGAGTGGAAGTGGAAAAACGACTCTTTTTGAGTTAATAATGGGAACTATAAAACCTCAAAATGGAACTATTGAAAAAAAAGAATTAAGTCTTATTTTTCAAGATCCCTATAATTCATTTCATCCAACATATTCTATAATTGAACAACTTGAAGATGTAGTCCAAAGAAAATTTAGTAAAGAACTAACAGATTTTTTAGAAGAGTTAAATTTACAAAGAGATTTACTTGATAAAAAACCTCATGAACTAAGTGGCGGTCAATTGCAAAGGTGTTCTATTTTACGAGCACTTTTAATGAAACCAAAGTTATTACTTGTAGATGAACCAACATCTGCTCTGGATAATATAATGGCATATGATGTGATGAAACTTCTTGTAAAATATTTAGATTCATGTGCAATATTACTAATAACACATGATGAGCAAATGGCAAAATGGTGTAGCGATAAAATAATAAGGTTAGAAGATAATGAAAAAAACTAATAAAGCAATAGTACTACTTAATATGGGAGGTGCAAGAAGTAAAGACGAACTAAAAATGTTTTTAACAAATATGTTTAATGATGAAAATATATTAACAGTAAATCCTTTTTTACGAAAACTAATAGCATTTTTTATTGTAAATTCAAGACTTAATTCAGCATGGAAAAATTATGAAGAAATTGGAAATGAATCTCCAATAAATAAATTAACAGAAGAATTAGTTTCAAAAGTGAATAATAAAATAGACGAATATAAAACATATCAAGTTATGAGATATACTCCACCATTTGCACCAGATGTAATAAAGCAGATGAAAGAAGATGGAATAGAAGAAGTTATACTTCTTCCTTTATATCCACAGTATTCAACTACTACTACAAAATCTTCACTAGAAGATTTTCAAAGGTATGCTAAAGATACTTTTAAAACAAGAATAATTGAGCCTTTTTACAAGAATGAATTATTTAATAAATGTATTATAAAGGAAATAGTAAAAAATGTTGAAACTCCTAGTGAATATAATCTTATTTTTTCAGCACATGGACTACCTCAAAATATAGTTGACGCAGGTGATCCTTATGAAAAACAGATGATTGAACATGTTGATATTTTAAGTAATATGTTAAAAGAAAAAGGTGTTGATTTTAAATCAATATCTTTAGCATATCAATCAAAAGTAGGGCCATTAAAATGGCTAGAACCATCACTTGATGATGCATTACTTGATTTTAAAGATGATAATGTTCTAATTTATCCAATTGCTTTTATTGTAGATAACTCAGAGACAGATTTTGAGCTAAGTATTGAGTATGAAGAAATTGCAGAAGAAATAGGGATAAATGAATACAAAATTTGTAAATGTGTAAATGCAAGTGATGAGTTTATTGAAGCTATTGAAGATATTATAAAGTAAGGATTTTTATGAGTAAAGATATATTATTAAAAATTGCACATGATTCAATTAGATCAAAATTTGATGAAACAGCAAAAATAGACAAAGAAGAGTTACTTAAAAAGTATCCTTTTTTAGAAGAACCAGGTGCTTGTTTTGTAACACTTAAGTTAGATAATAAATTAAGAGGTTGTATAGGAAGTTTAGAAGTATATGGAATGTTAATAGATGATATTGTAGCAAATGCATATAATGCAGCTTTTAAAGATCCTAGGTTTTTAGAATTAACGCCTGAAGAATATGAAAAAATAGATTTAGAAATATCTATTTTAACTCCAGCATTAAAAGTAGAATATAATAATATAGAAGATTTAAAATCGAAAATAAAAATTGGAGTTCATGGAGTTGTTTTACAAGATGAAGAATCTCGTTCAACATTCTTACCTCAAGTATGGGAACAACTTCCTACATTTGAAGAGTTTTTTAAACAGTTATTATATAAAGGTAGTTTTGAAGAAGATGCTTTAGAAAAAGGTATTAATGTATCTGTTTATGAAGTAATGAAGGTAAGATAGTGAGTATTAGAAAAACTGTAGTTGCTGGAAGTTTTTATCCAAATAAGAAAGAGGAACTTCTTTCTTTAATTAAAAGTTTTTCTACTGTTAACTATCAAAGTGATTTTGATCATATAAATGCAATTATAACACCACATGCAGGTTTTATATATAGTGGAAAACTTGCAAATATTTCTTACTTCTTGTGCTCAAAACAAAAGCCAAAAAGAATAGTGGTAATAGGACCTTCTCATCGTGTATATTTAGAAGGTTCAAATATTTGCTTAAATGAAGAATACGAAACACCTTTAGGAAATATTCAAGTAGATGCTGAGTTTTCAAAAGCTTTAAAAGAAAAATATTCTTTTTTAAATACAAATGAAGAGTGTGCTTTTGAACACTCAACTGAAACACAAGCACCTTTTATAAAATATTATTTCTCAAATGCAAAAATAGTAGAAATCATATATGGAAATCAAGATTTTAATACTTTAAGTAAACTAATAAATGAGCTTATAGAAGATAAAGATAATCTTTTGGTAATTAGTACAGATTTAAGTCATTTTCACTCTTTAGAAAAAGCTAAAGAGCTTGATACTTATTGCATAAATGCTATTGCAAAAAAGAATATTTCTTTTTTAGATTATGGTGAAGCTTGTGGAAAAATAGGAGTAAAAGCTATTTTAAAAACTGCACTTGAAAAATCCTTATATACAAAAGTCTTAGCTTATAGTACAAGTTATGATGTTAACAATGATAAATCAAGAGTTGTAGGTTATACAACAGCTTTAGTAGGAAAATAAATGTTTTTATTTAAAAAAATTGTTTCAGCTTTTTTATTGCCAATTCCTATTGGTCTTTTTTTACTTTTATTAGCTTTGTACTTTTTACTTATAAATTCATATAAAAAAGCAAAAGTTTTTCTAGTTTTAGGTTTTTTATGGTTTGCACTTTTATCTTTTCAACCTATTTCAAATGCAATTATTAATCCTTTAGAAAATTCACATAATGCACTTTTGGATATTCCCAAAGTTGAATATGTATTAGTTTTAGGTTCAGGACATAAAACAAATGAAAACTTAAGTATCACATCTCAAATGTCTAGTGTTGCAAGTGTAAGAGTAAATGAAGGAATTAGAATTTTTAAAGCCTTAGAAAATGAAAATGCAAAAATAGTTTTTTCAGGATATAAAGGCTTTGATAAAAACTATCACTCTTTTATGGCTTCACAACTATCAATCTCTTTAGGTGTTAAAAAAGAGAAAATTATAAAACTTGATAAACCAGTTGATACAAGAGAAGAAGCAAGAGAAATGAAAAAAATTGTAGGAAATAAGCCTTTTATATTAGTTACAAGTGCTTCACATATGAAACGGTCAATTTTACTATTTAAAAAACTAGGCTTAAATCCAATTGCAGCTCCAACTTATCATTTAGGGCATAAATCAGAAAGTTATAGTTCTATTTTTTCAAGTGAAAACTTATATAAAGTAAAAGTAGCTTTTCATGAGTATTTAGGACTCATTTGGTCTTATATTAGAGGATATATTTAAATAAAAAGATAATTTAACCAAAACTTTGATAAAATTGCGACTTTGTTGCAAATAAAGGTAAACATTGGAAATATTAAATATAAAAGAACTCTCTTACTCTTATCAAGAAAACTTCAAGGTTTTAGAAAATATTAATCTAAATATTCAAGACAATGACTTCTTAGCAATCATTGGTCCAAATGGTGGAGGGAAATCAACTCTACTTAAACTTATTTTAGGTTTATTAAAACCTCAAAATGGTGTAATATCAAAAAAAATTAAAAATGAGCTAATAGGTTATGTTCCACAAAATACAAACTTAAATCTGGACTTTCCCATAACTGCATTAGAAGTTGTTCTAATGGGTCATATAGGTGGAGCTAAAAAACTTTTTGGTTATAGTAAAGAAGATACAACTTGTGCGATGCAATCACTACAAAAAGTTGGAATGCAAGATTTTGCAAATAGAAAAATAGGTGATTTAAGTGGTGGTCAAAGACAAAGAGTATTTATAGCAAGGGCTCTTTGTTCAAATCCCAAAGCAATGCTTTTAGATGAACCAACTGCAAGTATTGATGTAAAAGGTCAAAAAGAAGTTTATGAACTATTAAAAGAGTTAAATAAATCAATTTGTATAGTTGTAGTTAGTCACGATATTTCAGTTTTATTAAACTATGCTAATAATGTTGCACATGTAAATAAAAATCTTGTTTATCACAATTTAGAAAGTATTCAAAAAGATATACACACAGTAGATGATCACTTATGTGAAGTTGAGCTTTTAAAAGCTTTAGGTAAAACTCAAGTTTGTTGTGATCACAAACACTAATAGGAAAAAAAATGTTAGAAATATTAGAATATGATTTTATTCAAAATGCACTATTAGCTGGAGTTTTAATTTCAATTGCTGCTGGGATTATTGGCTCACTGGTTGTTGTAAATAAGATTACTTTTTTAACTGGTGGAATTGCACATAGCTCTTACGGTGGAATAGGTATTGCTATTTATTTAGGATTACCTGTATTATTTGGAGCTACTGTTTTTGCAATAATAACAGCTGTAATTATTGCAATACTTACTCTTAATAATAGAACTAGAGTAGATGCAATAATAGGAATGATGTGGGCTTTTGGAATGGCAATAGGAATTGTTTTTGTTGATTTAACACCTGGATATAATGTAGATTTAATGTCATATTTATTTGGTTCAATAATTGCAGTTTCAAGTGAAGATATTATGTATATGACTTTTTTAGATATTTTTATTATTTCTATTGTTGTGTACTTTTACAAAGAAATATTAACAGTTTCTTATGATAGCCAATTTGCTAGATTAAGAGGAATAAATGTAAAATTCTTTTATACACTTATTTTAATACTTTCAGCTTTATGTGTTGTTGCTGCTATTAAAGCAGTTGGGTTAATTTTAGTAATTGCACTTTTAACAATACCAACATACCTAGCAGAAACATTTGCAAATAAACTATCTTCAATGATGATTTTAAGCTCCCTTCTTGCAACTATCTTTACTATTTTAGGACTTGTAATCTCTTATACTTATGATATTAGTTCAGGTGCTAGTATTATTATTGTAGCTGTTGTAATTTTAACACTTATAAAGCTTGTAAAAAGAAAGTAAAATTAGAAATAAATAATATATTGTTATTAATATAGCTTTTTACTTGACTTAGTAGTTCATTCAATATCGTACTTTTGAATATATTGAGTAAGGGAAGATTCTTTTTTCTCTGGATACCTTTTCAATCTTTAATTGATATAATTATGTAATAAATTTAACTTGAAGGCTATAGTATGGATTTAAATAAGTATTTTCAAATAAAATTAAATGAGAATTTCCAAAAAATTTCCAATAAAAAAAGAAAATGTACTCATCCAAATTGTAATAAAAAAGCAATAAAATCACACACTATATCAAGAGCTAGTAATTTATTAAAAATATCTTCTAATGATAATCATGTATATTCTATTTAAAACCCTATCTTTAATATAAATAATAATGATTTAATAAACTTTAAAAGAATTGGTATAAATGAAGCATCAACATATCCATTATTTTGTAAAAAACATGATGAGAGTTTATTTGAATCATTTGAAAAAAATAATACTTTGAAAATAACTCAGAAACATTGCTTTTTATTACACTACAGAATACTCAATAAAACATTATATTTAAAAGAAATAATTCACAGTGCTTTCACGCAGGCTATTTATGAGTTAAAAGAATGTAAAAAATTCATAAAAACAGATGAACTACAAAATTATATAGATGAATTAACATATATTTCAGAGACTATAGGAGAAGAACCTAAAAAGTTGTCTAATCAAAAAAAGAATCTAGACCAACTACTTATCAAACGTAACTATAATAGTCAAAGTTATTATGCAATAATTATTGATAAGATTCCTGAAATACAATGTTCAACAGCTTGGATACCAATGCTAGATTTTAAAAATAATGAATTATTTGATTTAGATAATATTAATTTACATGTACCCTCAATATCAATAGATATATTGGGATATCAAGATAAAGGTATTATATTATTTACTTGGAATAATGCTACAGAATATACATATAGTAATGCTAATATCAAATTCATTAAATCCTTAGATAATATTGTCAATACTGAAAAATCTATAGCAATATTGTATTTAATATTTTCTTTTAATGAAAATATATTTATTAATCCTGATTGGTTTGATAGATTGGATAATAATCAACAAAAAATATTAAAACAAATACAAATTGAAGCAATTGAACGAACTTTTGTTTTAGAAAATTATAATATTCTGAAAGATTTTATTAACTGGAATATTATTGATATAAAAAAGAATATATAGAATTTGTGCCAAATAACCTAAAAAAAAACTATTTTGAAACGAATTTATCTCACCTTCTAAGGTAAAAGTTGGATTGATTCTAAAGATATAGTGAGTAATATTACTAGACAGAATAATTAAATTTTATTTTAATACTAAATTAAATTTAAATTTGGTACAATATTTACATTGATTAAAAAGGTAATTCAAATGTATTTAAGTCAAGATATAAAACCAATTAGTTATTTAAAAGCAAAAACGGCTGATGTAATAAATACTGTAAATCAAAATCAAAGAACAATAATCATAACACAAAATGGTGAAGCTAAAGCAGTTGTTCAAGATATTAAAAGTTATGAAAATTTACAAAATTCATTGAATTTATTAAAACTAATTGTTCAAAGTGAAAATGATATTGAAAATAATAATATTATAGAACAAAAAGAAATGTTTAAAACTCTAGAAGATAAATTATTTGGATCAAATTAAGTGAAACAATTGGAAGTTGTATGGACAAAAAACGCTAAGTTTGATTTAGAACTAATTATTGAATATATTAAAACTGAAAGTTTGGATATAGCAAAAAAAATATTTTTTGAAATAAAAGATGAATGCAATAATCTATATTATTTCCCTCAAAGAAAAAGGATTGTACCTGAATTACAACAAATTGGTATTTTAAAATATAGAGAGATTATTTATAAAAGATGGAGAATAATATATAAAATTGATAATACAAAAGTTTATGTTTTATTAGTAGTAGACTCAAGTAGAAATTTAGAAGATATATTATTTCAAAGATTAATTGATAGAAAATGATTACAAATCCTCTAAAGTGAGGATTTGAGTAGTTTACTATTTAGAAGAGGATAAACCTTTTAAAGAACCTAAAATATCATATCTTTTTAAATATAATAAATTTATCATTGATGTGATTACAATAAAAAGAGCGATAATAACAAGAGGTAGTTTAGGCTCATCTCTAAGTAAAAATTCTGCTACTAAAGCACCTATCATCGCACCAATACCATATAAATAGAAAAAAGCTGTATAAATTAACTCTTTAGATTGTGCTTTAACTCGATTTCTTATTAATAAATAAAAACTGATTAAAAAACCTACGCAAGCTATAAGTATAATAACTCCTGTAAATAGTCTAAAAAATGTTGGATCTATTCCTATTGGTTTAGCCATTTCAATAAAGGCTTGAACTGAAATAGGCCAAGCAAAAAACTTTGATATAACAAATCTTACTAAAAGAAGACCGCTTAAAAGTGTTGTGATTTTCATAAATATATTCATATATTTCCTTAATATTTTTTGATAAATATAATTATAGAATAGTTATTCTAAAATGTCAATATATCAAACAATGTTTATTTAGCTATAATAAGCAAAATTTAAAATAAACGGAATAACTAAAAATGATTGAAAATCAAGAAGAACAGCAAGAACAAACAAAAGAACAAATAATAAACGAAAGAATATATGTAGGTGAAATAAATAAACTTGCAGTATATAGAAAAAGTGAACCAGGTATTTATCTAATAAGTGAAGATAGAGAAGAAGTACTTCTTCCAAATGCTTATGTAACAAATGAAATGGAATTAGGGTCTTTTTTAGATGTATTTATTTATACAGATAGCGAGGATAGATTAGTAGCAACTACACTTGATCCATATTTATATGTAAATGAATTTGCATATTTAGAAATAGTAGATACTGCACCTTTTGGAGCTTTTGTTGATATTGGCTTACCTAAAGATATCTTAGTTCCAAAAAATAAACAAAGAAGTATTTTTCATAAAGGACATAGTAAAGTTCTAAAAATGGTTTTAGATGAAAAAACTGATAGATTAATTGCAACAGAAAAATATACACTAGACCAAGATATTAAAGGTTTAAAAGAAAAAGATGAGGTTGAAATATTGGTTTATTCTAAAACTCCTCTTGGATATAAAGTAATTGTAAATGATCAATATGATGGAATGATTTTTCATACAGAGATTTTTGAAAATGTTTACTTTGGCGATAGAAAAAGAGCATATGTTAAAAAAATCAGAGATGATAATAAACTAGACATCTCTTTACAAGAAATTGGTAAAAAAGTAAAAGATGATAAGGTTTATGAACTACTAGTTCAAAATGGTGGAAAAATGAATTTTACATATAAAAGTGATGCAGAAGATATTAAAAAAGCATTTGGTCTTAGTAAAAAAGCATTTAAAGCAACACTAACAAAACTAATAAATGATGAAAAAATTGTCTTAGAAGATAGCTGTATTAGAGTTAAATCGTAACAGTTTAAAATTGATTGCTCTCAATTAAGACAAAATTTATCCGAATTTATTATAATGTCAAGAAATATTTAAAATAAAAGGAAATTATATGGCAACAACAAAATTAAAAGGTAATGAAGTAAATTTAAGCGGAGCTGAGTTAAACGTTGGTGATAAAGCACCAGTTGTAACAGTAGTAGCAAAAGATTTATCTGATGTTCAAATTGGTGGAGAAAATGGTAAATCACAAGTAGTTGTAGTTGTACCATCTTTAGATACTCCTGTATGTGCAGCAGAAACTAGAAAGTTCAATGAGGAAGCTGCAAAAATGGAAAATGCAGAAGTTATCGTAGTTTCTATGGATTTACCATTTGCAATGGGTAGATTTTGTACAACTGAAGGAATTGAAAACTTAACTGTTGGTTCTGATTTTAGAGCAAAAGCTTTTGCTAAATCTTACGGTGTATTAATTGCTTCAGGAGCATTAGCAGGTGTTACTTGTAGAGCAATTTTTGTTATTAATGCATCTGGAGTAATTACTTATAAAGAAATTTGTCCAGAAATTACTGAAGAACCAAACTATGATGCTGCACTTGCTGCATTAAGTGATGCAACTTCAACTTCTTGTTGTGGAACTTGTCAGTAATCAAGGTTTTACATATCTCTATTTGATATACTTCAAAAAGTTAAAAAAAGCCACTTTTTAAGTGGTTTTTTTATTTTAGGAGATCATATGTCAGATACATTCAACACATGGTATAAGAAGTTTTCTTCTCAACCACATCAACCATTTTTCACAAATGGAATAATATTTTTTATTTTATTTATGATGCTTTTTATGGCTTCATACTCAAATGTTTTAAGTTTAGATACTAGTATATTAACTTATCATGCATATACAATGATTTTTGTTGTATTTATTCAATTCTTTCTAGGTTTTCTTTTTGTTGTTTTTCCAAGATTTTTATCTCAAGCAGAAATATCACCAAAAGTTTATATGCAACAATTCCAACTATATTTTATCAGCTCAATTGGGATTTTACTATCTTTAATAGTATTACCTAGTATTACTATTGTTTTTCAAGCATTAATGCTTCTTGCTCAAGTATTAAGCTTTAAACTACTATATTCAATACATAAAAAAAGTATAGTTGCTATTAAAGAAGATACAAAATGGATATTAATAGCATTTTCAACTGGAATTTTAGCTCACTTTTTATTTATTGTTAGTACTTTTGATTTTACTTACTCATTAACAGTTGCGTCATTTGCAATAAATGTAGGGTTTTATCTATTTTTATTTATGATAATTTTTACAGTTTCACAAAGAATGATTCCCTTTTTTACAAAAACGAAAGTACCAACTTATATAATTAATAAATCAAAAAACTTACTGCCTCTTGTTTATGGTTTACTAATTTTTAAAATATTTTTACTTTCATTTGAAAATACAGCTTTTAGCCTTCTTGCAGATATTCCTTTATTAGTGGTATTTACAAGAGAGTTAATAAAATGGAACTTACCTACTTTTAAAGTTACAGCTATTATGTGGGTTTTATTTATCTCATTATATTGGATACCTTTTGCTTTTTTAATATCTGTAATTGAGTCTTTTATGTATTTATATAATCCAGAAATTATTTTTGAAAAAGCAGTAATTCATACAATGGCATTAGGTTATTTTGTAACTGTATTAGTTGGTTTTGGAACAAGAGTAGTTTTAGGACACTCGGGAACTACACCATTTGCTGGAAAGTTTGCAATTACTATATTTATTGCTATTCAAGTTATCGCATTTCTAAGAATATTTACTTCATTCTCTTTAAACTTTGATTTAAATTATATTTTCTTACTAAACCTTACAGCTTTTCTTTTAGTTGCAGGTTTAATTGTTTGGTCAACAAAATATCTTACAATTTTAATTAAGGGTAAATAAAATAATAAGATTCTAAACATACTCTTTACACTAAATATATATAATCATCCTAAGAATATAAATATTTAGAGTAAAAGGGTAAATTATGAATATAATCAAAAAACCAACATGGGATATCTCCTCTTCAGAAGTTACACCCGAAGAGTTGTTTAATAAAAGAAGAACTTTTATAAAATTAGGAGCTGCTTCTTTAGTTGCATCAGGTGCTTTAATAGAAGCTCTTGCAAAAGATAATATTCCTGTTCCTAACTTACAATATCTAAAAGATAAAAACATAAATAATTTAAAACTAAATACTTATGAGCAAATTACAACTTATAATAATTTTTATGAATTTACAACATCAAAAACTGCTGTAAAAGATATGGCTCATACTTTAAAAACAGATAATTGGGAAATAGAAATTGATGGATTAGTTGAAAAACCTATGAAAATTCAATTAGATGATTTAGTTAAAAATTTCTCTTTAGAAGAGAGAATTTATAGATTTAGATGTGTTGAAGGCTGGTCTATGGTTGTTCCTTGGAATGGTTTTTCTCTTTCAAGTTTAATCAAATTTGCAAAGCCATTATCAGGTGCAAAATATATTAGATTTGAAACAAAATATGATGATGAGATGTTTCCAGACCAAGCACGTGGAGTATTTGGGTCAATTGATTATCCTTATGTTGAAGGTTTAAGAATGGATGAGGCAATGAATGAGTTATCGTTTATGGCAACAGGGCTTTATGGCTCAACTCTTCCTAAACAAAATGGAGCACCTTTAAGACTAGTTGTTCCTTGGAAATATGGTTTTAAATCAATCAAGTCTATTTCAAAGATTTCTTTTGTAGATAAGGAACCTCTTAATACATGGCAAAGATCAAATAAAAGAGAGTATGGATTCTATGCAAATGTTAATCCAAACGTAGACCACCCAAGATGGTCTCAAAAAAAAGAGCGAGTTTTAGGAAAGTTTTTGAAACAAAAAACTCTAATGTACAATGGTTATGAAAAAGAAGTTGCACAACTTTATGCTGGAATGGATTTAAGAAAGTTTATCTAATGAAACGTTTATTATTATATACAATATTGCTAATACCTTTAGCAGTATTATCTTTGCAAATCTTAGTTTTTGAAAATGTAGTTGAACCTATAAAATATATATATACCATTACAGGTGTAGCAGCAACTGTTATACTATTTTTTTCAATTACAATTTCCTTAATGCGTAAACAAATAAATCTTATAAAATATAGAAAAGATATAGGAATCTTTGGATTTTTTTATGCTCTTTTACATTTATTAAACTTTGTTATTTTTGATGCAGATTTAGATATAGGTTTTATTGTAGAAGAGACTATTGATAAGCCATTTATTTATTTAGGAATGATTGCTTTTTTTATACTTTTATTTATGACTTTAACTTCAACAAAGAGTTTATTTAAAAAGTATAAAAAACAACATCAATTTGTATATTTAGCTTTGATACTAATAACAATACATTTTATAATGGCACAAAAATCAATCACTATTCTTCAACTATCTTACATAGTAATAATTTTTATTTTAGCTTATTGTAAACTATTACAAAAGATAGTACAAATAAATAAGAATAAATACTTAGACTAATTATTTATAAATAGGGATATCAATAAAAAAAGATGTTCCCTGTTTATTTTTAGAAGCTTCAAGTATACTTTTAAAGTGCTTCTTTACAATTAAAACTTGATGTATAGTTTGTCTTTAATTCAACATTTATAGATCTTTTCTAAAGTCTTATTTATTATACTTAAGGTTTCTTTGGGTCTACTCTTTTTTTATTAGGTTTAAATAAATCGATAAAATCATCAATTGTTTTTTAGTGTACCATTATTTACAGTTTCAAATTCTATATATAGTAAGGTATCATTTGAAATCATTGAAATAGTTGAAAGTGTTTGTTTCCCTTGATCTGTTCATTGATATTATCTCTCCCATAGTTGCATGTTTTGATTGTTCTATATAGATTGAAAGATAAATTGAGTTAAATTTTTAAATATTTACTAAATATTGAAGTTTTTGTCGTATCCTCTTTATTCTCCTCTTTTTCAGAAATATTTTCAATTGTACTTCTTAAGTCTTTAATAATATCATGTTGTTTTATTAACTCTTCATTTAGTTTTAAAATCTCTCTTTTCTTAAGATTATAATCATCTCGTATAATTGTTATTTCTTCTTTTTTTAAAGTAAGTTGTTTTGAAACGGAAGTGTACTTTTGTGTAATATGATCAAGGTTTTTCTTGTAGTTATCAATTACTCCATATTTTCTACTGCTTTCTTCATTAATATTTTTCTCATAATAATCGATTTGTGCTTGAGCTTTTTTTAATCTAGTATTCAAATCTTCTAGAGTTGAATCTTTTATATCTTTATTATCATTTTTATTTGCAAGCTCTTTTGTAAGTTGTTCAATTTTTTGTAATAAGTGGCTATTTGTTTTTTTATACTCTATAATATTTGTTCTAACTTTTTTTCTAAATTCTCTTTTTTCTATCTCTTCTTCTGTAGATAAAAAATGTATTCCTGTATATCCTTCTACCTTTCCCTCTTTATCTTTTAATGGTATTATTGTTGAATGTACAAAATAAGCTTCACCATTTTTTGTTTTATTTTTAATCGTGCCTTTCCAAACTTCTTCTACTTTTATAGTTTCCCATAATTCAGAATAAATACTACTTGGCATATCAGGATGTCTAATGATATTATGGTTTTTACCTATTAACTCTTCTCTTGAGAAGCCAGAGATTTCACAAAAAAAGTCATTTACTTCAGTAATAATACCTTTTAAGTCAGTTTTTGAAACAATAGCAACTTTATCTATTACTTCTGTATACTGTTTTAGAAGATTGTTTTTTACTTTTATATGACCCATTAACTGTCTTTGTTGCTCGATATTTATACTGTTTTCATTTGCATTTTTGATATTTACACATACCTTATGTAATAATTTATTTATTTCAAGATGGTTGATAGGTTTTACCATATATCCATCAATATCAAGTTTTATTGCTTCTAGTAATATTTTAGAATCTGAGTAAGCGGACAGTAGAATTACAATTTGATCATGATTTAAATTTTTTATTGTTTTAGTTAAAACTAGGCCATTCATTTTTGGCATATTAATATCAGAAATGATAATATCAAATTTTTTTTCTTTATATAAACGAAGAGCATCTTCTCCATTTTCTACTGTTTGAACTTCTGTAAATATCTTTTGTAAATATATTTTAAAATTTTTAGATAAATCTTCATTGTCTTCAACATATAGAACACTTAAAGAAGAAGCTACTTCTTTTAATTTTAGTAATTCACTCATATAGAATCCTTAATTTAAGCATAAATGATACCCTATAATAACTTTTAAATAGAATATAGTATACTTCAACATTCTATTTTATTGGAGAATATTTGCAATATTTAATCTTATTAATAACTTTTTTTATATGTTCTTTTGCAAGTGAGCATAAAAGAATTCTTTTTATTTCATCTTATGATAGATCTTTTCCCACTGTAAAAAAACAACTTCAAGGTATTAAAGAAGTTTTAGATGATAAAATATATCTTTTGCAGATGAAATGGCTAAAGATAAGTTTATTACTGGTGTTGTAGAAAAGCAAAGTATCAAGGAAACAATAGATTTAATTAGTAAAATGCATCCAGCAGAGGTTAAAATAACTACTCTTATAGATGATTCTATAGCATCAAAAGAAATTCTATCTAACTTTGATAAAGAACTTTTAAAAAAAGTGGAGTTTTTAAATGCTAGTAATTATTCATTTTCTCAATTTGAAAAAAAATTAAAAGATATTCCTCCTTACAAGCCTTTACTCTATATCTCTTCTTCTCTTGATAATCTTTCCCAAAAGAAAGATTCTTATAGAAGTATAGAATTTATAAAAAAATCAACCAACTCCCCAATATATAATTTTTATGAACATAGTATAGAAGAAGGTTTACTTGGTGGTAAGGTTGTATTATTTAAAGAGCAAGGTAAAAAAGCTGCCTTAATAATAAGAGATATACTAGATGGTAAAAATATTGATGATATAAAGCTTACAAGTACAGATAATAAATATTTATTTAACTATGAAGAATTAAATAAATTTAAGCTTTTAGATAAAATTCCTGAAAACTCAATTTTAATAAATAAGCCAAAATCTTTTCTAGATCAATCACTTATAGACATACTTTCTCAAATAGTTGTGATATTTCTTCTTCTTTTTATAGGTGTGATATTTTTATTATATAAGCTGTACAAAAGTACAAAGAAATTAGAAGAACAAACACTCGAACAATCTGGATTATTATCACTTTTTGACATTGGAGATACTGTATTATTTAAATGGAATAATGACGCTACTTGGAGTATTTCTCATGTTTCAAAAAATGTGGTGAATCTTTTAGGATATACAAAAGAAGAGTTTTTAAATCAAGAGGTAAATTATTCTTCATGTATACACAAAGATGATATAAAAAAAGTTAAAGAAGAAGTAAAAAATAATAAAGATCAATTCTTTAGACATAGTCCATATCGACTAATAACAAGAGATCAGAAAATAAAGTGGGTGGTTGATTACACTGTACTTATTAGAAATGAAAAAGATGAAATTACATATTTTTTAGGATACTTATTAGATATAAGTAGAGAAAAGAAAATTCAAAATACTTTAGAAAAATTAATTGATTCTCAAAGTACTATTATATGCTTAGCTAATACTAAAGAATTGACATTTGCAAATAAAAAGTTTTTTGAGTTTTTTAATTGTAGTACATTAGAAGAATTTCGAGAAAAAAATAGCTCTTTATCTAATTTATTTATAGAAAATGATAGGTTCTTTCATTTAGGAAAAATAGAAAAAAATGAATCATGGATGGAAAGAATATTAGATTTTCCTAAGAATGAAAGAATAGTTGCCCTTCCTGATAAAAGTTTAAATATATGTGCTTTTAGTTTAAATGCAAATAAATTTGATAATGATGAATATCTAATTAGTTTAACTGATATTAGTGAAACTGTATTAGAACAAATAAAATTAGAAGAAAAAGCAATTCATGATAGGTTAACTGGTGCTTACAATAGAGAGTATTTTGAGAATAAGTACAGATTAATGATTAATGAATCAAAAAAGTCTAATAAGCAATTAGCAATAGCAATATTAGATATTGATTTCTTTAAGAAAATAAATGATAACTATGGGCATGATGTTGGAGATTATATTTTAAAAGAACTTGTTAAAGTGATAAAACAAATTTCAAGAGAAGATGATACTCTTATTAGGTGGGGAGGAGAAGAATTTATTTTAATATTAAAAGTAAACTCTAAAGAAAGTTTACTTATTGCTTTAGAGAATATACGTAAAAAAATAGGAGAGTATAAGTTTAATCATATAAATAATTTAACTTGTAGTATAGGAGCTTCTTTTTATCATGAAAATGAAGAGATAGAGAAAACAATAAAAAGAGCTGATCTACTATTGTATCGTGCTAAAAAAGAAGGTAGAAATAGAGTTGTTCTATAGTTAAGTTAACTCTTCATTAATCTTTTATTAGGATTCAGTTAACAGTGATCGTGTATAATTTTTACATAGATAGGTTGACGCAGCGACTTATTTATAAAATAGAATTTTAAGATAGATTTCTTAAATATGAATAATTTTTTTATGTTTCCTTGTGTAAGGGTGTCATCTTTGATGGCACCCTTTTTTTTATTCTAATTAATCCATAACATCTTTTATGTTACTATTCCAAAACGAAAAAAAACTACTATAAAGAATCAGCTAATACATGCCATTATCAAATTTAAATCAAGAACAATTAAGTGCTGCAACTTGTCCTAAAGGATATAATCTAATTATTGCAAGTGCAGGTACAGGTAAAACTTCTACAATTGTTGGAAGAATCGCAAATTTAATTAATAGCGGAGTCAAACCTGAAGAGATTCTTTTATTAACTTTTACAAATAAAGCAGCAGCAGAGATGGTTCAAAGAGTTGCAAAGTTCTTTGGAAAAGATGTTGCAAAACAGATTATGGCTGGAACATTTCACTCTGTTTCTTATAAATTATTAAAACAATTAAATATAAATATTTCACTAAAGCAACCAAATGAACTAAAAACACTATTTAAATCAGTATATGAAAAAAGAGTTTTTTATGATAGAGATGATGAAGCAAACCCATATGATGGTGGATATTTGTATGATATGTACTCACTATATCTTAACTCAAATACAGGTGAAGAATTTGGTACTTGGATTAAAGAAAAAAACTCTTCACATGAAATTTATACTTTAATTTATGAAGATGTGGTTGATGAGTTTAATGCCTTAAAAGTAAAGTATGGTTATGCAAATTTTGATGACTTACTTACAATTATGCTTGAAACATTAAAAACGCAAGACTTTGATTTTAAAGAAATTTTAGTTGATGAGTACCAAGATACAAATCCTTTACAAGGAAGGTTACTTGATGGATTTAAACCTAACTCTTTATTTTGTGTTGGGGATTATGATCAAAGTATTTATGCTTTTAATGGTTCTGATATTGGTATTATTTCTACTTTTGCTACTAGATATAATGATGCTACAGTTTTTACTCTAAGAAAAAACTATCGTTCTACTAAACCTATTTTAGATTTAGCTACAAAAGTAATTGAGCATAATGAAAGAATTTATGATAAAAACTTAGAAGTTATAAGAACAGATGAAACAATAAGACCAAAACTTTTAGCTTTTAATGAACTGTTTGCTCAATATCAATATATCTCTAAATTAATCTCTGAGAGTAAGACTGATCATAATGATATTGCAATAATTTATAGAAATAACTCAAGTGCAGATGGAATTGAAGCAAATTTACGTGAATATGAAATTCCTGCAAAAAGAAAAGGTGGGATGTCTTTTTTTGATTCCGTTGAAATAAAGTTTATTCTTGATATTTTAGTTATGCAAATGTCTCATAATGATATGATGGCTTTTATTCATGTTTTAGAACATGGTAAGGGTATTGGAAAAGCGATTGCAAAAGATATCTTTGATGCACTTATTAAATTAGGAGATGGTGATATTTTAAGAGGATTGTTTCACCCAAATCCTGATATTAACAACCCTTATGATACAAAAAAAGTAAAAAATAGACAGCTTGGTTTATTTGATGATTTCTTAGAGTTAGGTTCTGTTTCAAAGTTTAAAGATTGTGGTTTTGAAGAGGCTTTTTTATCTAATCCAATTTTAAAACATCCAAAACTAAGTGTTGATGGAGGTAAATATATTTATGATTTTTATTTACTTATGAAGCATTTAAGAAGAACAAAAAATCCAGAATCATTAGTAACTAGTATTAGCTCTTCTATGATGTATTCAAGATTAAAAGATTTCTTATCTACAAAGAGATCAACTGCAAAAGATGGTACAGTAAATCCTATGCAAAAAACAAAATCTTTAGCAAAAATAAATCGTAAATGTATGATTTTAAAGAATCTATCAAAGAACTTTAAAGAGTTATCAAAGTTTATTAACTCAATGATACTAGGTGGTTCGGAAATGAGTGAAGGTGATGGTGTAAATTTATTATCAGTTCATGCAAGTAAGGGTTTAGAGTTTAAAGAAGTATATGTAATTGATTTAATGGATGGTCGTTTCCCAAATAGAAAACTTATGAGTAAAGGTGGAAGTTTAGAAGAAGAAAGACGTCTATTTTATGTAGCTGTTACACGAGCTAAAGATATACTTTATTTATCTTATGCAAAGTTTGATAGGATCAAAAAAATGGCTTTTGTTGCATCTCCTTTTTTAAGAGAAGCTGGATTGGTAAAAGATGATGAAGAAACTTCTACTTAAAGTTTTTTACAATTGCTAACAGAAGTTTAATCTACTTCT